>JAYELV010000001.1:0-1421 GCA_034717755.1 Pseudomonadota bacterium
GCCCGCTGTGGCACCGGTCACGGCAACCACGCTGGCGTCGCAAGTGAGTTTCACGCCGGTGCACGCGACTCCTGTTGCGCCGCGGAGCGTGATCGGCACGGTCACACTGTTCTCGTGGGATGCTATGATGTCATCTGGGATGTGGAGTGTGTTGTCCGGGCTCGGCTCCGATCAGTGTTCGCACGGTTATGCTGACGCTATCGCCGGTGGTGCTGCCGGATGTGGTGGTGGCAGAGACGCTGAATGTGTATGTTGTGGCTGGCGTGAGTGGGGCTGGTGAGGGGGTGAGGGAGGGGGTGATGGGTGGATGTTAAGAGGGTCCGAGTTGCACAGCAGTGTAATGATCAGAGGTGCAAGATGAGTGATATTAAAACATTGCATGCTGTTTTCGACGGTGAGGTGCTGAAACCAGAGGAGTCGGTGGATCTGGAATGGGGTGGACGTTACGTTTTGACTGTTGAAAGAACATTTGAAGCGAAAGCGCCGAGAGATGAACCGCCCTACCCACTTACCAAAATTTTAGAAATTGCTACGGACATGGGTGTTAACGATCTTTCCACCAAACATGATTGGTATGTGGTAAGGGTCAATACATAGGTTACCAAAAAGGGTCAATACATTGGTACCCTCCTTTGTGGATTTAGGGTCAATACATCGTGTGCCGTGCAAGGTTGATGCAAGTTACGCCGCAATCAAGCCGGGGGACCTGCTCACGACGTCGGATACGCCGGGACTCGCGATGAAAGCGACAAATCCTATGATCGGAACGATTCTCGGAAAAGCACTGGAACCACTCGCCGCAGGGACTGGCACAATCGAGGTGCTTGTTACGCTGCAGTGAACTGCGGGGTGATGGCAGATGAAGATACAAGCAATCGTGCTCCTCTGCCTTCTTGCGGCAGGCGGTGCGGCGGCGAGATCGCTTCTGCGAGCTATGCGATGAGAAGCACGGTCGGGCAGACCGCAATCGGGATCGCGAGTGACGGCTACACGATCGAAGCGGGTTACTGGTATCGTGATGCGGGCGGTGAACCCGAGATCTGCGGCGATGTCAAACGCGATGGTGAGGTCAGCGCAGCAGATGCGGTGATTGCGCTTGAGATCGCCGCCAGCGGTTCCGCCTCGTGCGATCCGGCAACATTCACTGCCGCGGATGTGAGCGGTGACGGACAGGTCACATCGCTCGACGCTCTGATGATCCTCAAGGCTGCGGCTGACGCAATCGAGATCTGCTGATGTTGTCTGCGGCGGCGGTGCCGCTCGTGCTGGCGGTGCGTTTGTGCGCCGCCGATCTTCTTTTTTTGGCTCTCTGGTATCTTCCGTGATAGCGAACCCAGGAGCTCTATCAGATTGATCATCTATTCAGCCACTCGATATCGGTTTTGCAGAGTTTCCTGTCAGTTGAAAATATAATGAACCGC
>JAYELV010000002.1:0-1416 GCA_034717755.1 Pseudomonadota bacterium
GTTCATCTTCTTTCAGGCTCTCGGGCCAGTTGCGCGCGCGATAGCGAAAATAGAGTTTTTGCAATCGCTTGTCTGTAAAGCCCGGTTGCCACCCGGCAAGTTGCTGCGGCGTTGATTGGCGCACCTGCTCGCTCAGCCCTGCATCCCGATTGTTCAGGAAGCCCTCATACAGGGCTGAATCAACATCCTGTTGCTCAAACTCCCTGCGCTGTTGAAACACCTCAGTCAATGTTGCCACGATTCCCTGGTCGTCCAACAACTGCTGTCGATATTGCGCGGCGCTGTCAAGATCGATGATCCAGCGTTCGGCCATCTCCTCACTCAGAGTCGACAGCGGCGCCAGCGCCGGAGACTTGTTGATCTGCACGGTTTTCAGCGGCGGACGCTCTTCACCCTCGGCAAGATCATCCTTCGGCGTATACAGCAGCCGCTGGATCTCCTCGACAGAGAGTTTCAGCAGTTGCTGCGGAGAGTGGCGCAGGTCATAAACCACGATGGCATTCTTGTTGGTCGGATGCTGTATGAGAGGAATCACCGGTGCGATACATCCCAGGGTGGCGGGATACATGCCGGTAATATGCAGCAGCATCTCCTGCTTCGCCAGATCCAGCAGTTGTGAGACCTTGCGTTTGTTGCGCAGCTCGAAATAGTAGTCGTACAGACGTGGTTGATGCTTCCTGATTAACCTGGCCATCTCGATGGTGGCACGTACGTCAGCCAGGGCGTCATGCGCCTCTTCATGAGAGATGTTGTTGGCGATGGTCAACTGGTCGAGACGAAAACCCGGGATCCCCGGTTCACGCTCCCACCAGTTGATTCCTTCGGGACGCAGTGCATGCGTCATGCGCACCAGGTCAAGAATATCCCAGCGGCTGTTGCCATTCTGCCATTCGCGCGCATAGGGCTCAAAATAGTTGCGGTAGAAGCCGAAGCGGGTCACCTCATCATCGAAGCGCAGGCTGTTATAGCCGACGCCACAGGTGCCGGGGCGTGAAAACTGCTCATGAATGACGGCGAAAAACTCCGCCTCATTGACCCCTTTTTCTGCCATCTGCTGCGGCGTAATCCCGGTGATCATCGCCGATTCGGGGTTCGGCAGGAAGTCAGGCGTCGGGCGGCAGTAGAGCATCACCGCATCATCGATAATATTGAGGTCCGTATCGGTGCGAATCGCTGCAAACTGACAGGCGCGGTCACTGCGGGGATTCACTCCCCAGGTTTCATAATCGTGCCACAGCAGGGTTGTTTCCATGATCAAGTCTCATTGCATGTTTATCAAGGCCGTAGGATGCAACAAGCTCTGCGCATTGCTCCACTCAATGGTTGGATGCGCTCCACTTATGCCGCCCTTCTGGTATTTTATTCCACAGATGCACACAGATAAACACAGATTAAAAGATGCCATCATATCTGTGT
>JAYELV010000003.1:0-1407 GCA_034717755.1 Pseudomonadota bacterium
TCAAGGCAAAACTAGAAGAACTAAAGAAATAGGAGGCAAACAAAATGAGAGGCGGACACAGGAACATGTACTATGCGACAGGCATGCCCGGATGGATGCGGCTCGGATACTCTCCGGGCTGGGTTGGACGCACGTCCAGCGGACTACCACCAACAGCACAGCACCTGACGACCGGGATGTGGCAAACGCCACAGCCACAGGCTACAGTGGCAGGAAATCAAGCAGGCATGCCAGCGCCAGCAGCCACCGGGCAGCAGGAAATATCGATTCTGGAATCTCAGGCAACGATTTTGAATGGGCAACTGGAACAGATCAAAAAGAGGATCGAAGAGCTGAAGAAATGAAGTACAGAATCGATGAATCGCTCTGCGTAGGGTGTGGACTGTGCGTCAATGTATGCCCGGTGCGAGCAATAACATTGTCAGATAAAGCAAAGATCGACATTGACCGCTGCACTGGCTGTGGAGCATGTGCTAACGTGTGCAAGCTGGGAGCGATCATCGAGATTGCGGATAAACCGGTGCAGGAGACTGCCTCGGTTCCCGCCACAATCGCGTCCGGAATTACAACAGCTATATGCGCTGCCGGAGACGCTGTCAAGCGCTACGCAAGTAGCAGCACCCCATCGGAATCACGTCGGGGCGGCGCAGGGCGAGGAGGTGGTCGCGGTGGTGGACGTGGCGGCGGCGGTCGCGGCATGAATAAACCGAACAAAAGGAGGCGATAACAATGCCAAGAGGAAGAGACTCTGGATTCTGCAGACGGTACCCATTGCTTCCGACGGGATCAATACCATAGGAAATAGCGTATCCATGGGCATATCCATGGTTCCCAATAGGTGGATACACGGGTTATTACAGGTGATAACGATGAACGGATTATACGGGGTAGGTATAGGCAACCCACACTATTTTGGGCAGATGCAGAAGGTTCCCGTGGCTGCCAACATGGTGGTGGGCTATGCCGAATATGCAACCTATGCCGCCGGCACCTGGCACCGATGCCAAGTTATGCACCACCCACATACACACCACCAGCATGAACCGAAGAGCAGGAACTCGCAATGCTCGAGTCGCAGAGAGCGTTGCTGGAGCAGCAACTAGAACAGATCAATAAAAGACGTGAGGAGGTGAAGAAACAATGCAGATAGGTCGAGGAAGAGGCGGCGGCATGGGCAGAGGCGGAGGGCGACAACATCTTGGTCCAGCTCAGTCGTGCAGATGCCCGAACTGCGGATACACACAGCCACACCAACCGGGTGTGCCGTGCCTTAATCAGGAATGTCCGAAATGCGGAACAAGAATGGTAGGGGCATAACCCGCCATTCTGCTATTTTTTTGGAGTTACAATGAGCATAGATATCGACAAACTGGCAAAACGGCTGGAAACACCGGTATTAGAGGCTGT
>JAYELV010000004.1:0-6293 GCA_034717755.1 Pseudomonadota bacterium
AGCTTTTTCATTGGATAATAGTCCTGTCGGTTAAATTACGGGGAGAGTATGAAATTTGCGTGTGACCAGTTTATGACAGAATTGTGAACCTTTTATGACAATGAAGAAGATAGTTGGCAGTTGGCAGTTGGCAGTTGGCAGTTGGCAAAAATCTAATCGAGTCTTTGCCATCTGCAAGCTTTATTTTGTTGTTTTTTTACTGCCTACTGCCAACTGCAAACTGCAAACTTTTTTTTCAGTATCGTAGGCCGAATAAGGCGCTTTCACCGATCTTTGATTCAATACGGATCTTCCAGCGCCGTCATCCGGCTTTGGGTTGCCGGATTTCGCTTCCGCTCATCCGGCCTACAGGTTTTTTCCTGCACGGAGTCATTGAGAAGTTACCTGGAATCCAGCATTTTTTTTGTTTTTACTGCAAACTGCATACTGACAACTGCAAACTTTTTTTCAGGAGAGAATCCTGCTCTTTGGAAAGCAGGCTCTGAAGGTCGATCCTTCACCAAGCGTACTATCGACCCACAGATGTCCACCGTGGCGGGTCAGAATATGCTTGACGATTGCAAGCCCCAGGCCGGTGCCGCCCGTCTCACTGGAGCGACCGTCGTCAACGCGATAGAAGCGCTCTGTAACATGGGCAAGATGCTCCGGGGCAATCCCGTAGCCATTATCCTCGACATCCAGGCAGACCTGCCCCATGCTGTTTTGATACCAGCGAATATCAATAGTGCTCCCGGGCGGCGTATATTTGACCGCATTGTTGATCAAGTTGAGGCACACACTATGCACCTCCTCCTGTTTGGCGAGGATATGAAGCGCAGCATCCACATCGAGATTGATCATGTGTGTACCGTCATCTCCGGAGAGTGAGAAAGTAGTGCTGATGCTGCTCAGGATTTCCGCCACATCGACCCGCTCCCCTTCACTCTCCGCCAGCTCTGCTGATTCAAGGCGTGAGAGTTCAAGCAGGTGGGTAATAATCTGCTGCATGCGATGCGCCTGTTCAGCAGCTGCTCTTACCGGCTCCTGCATCTCCTCACAGAGTTCAGGCGCAGATTGCATAATCTCGAGATAGCCGGAAATCACAGTCAACGGCGTTCGCAGTTCATGCGAGGCATTGGCGATAAACGCCTTGCGTGTTTTTTGCGCCTCGATGCGTTCACTGATATCACGCGCCAGAAGCAGATATTGATCGCTCCCCTTGCCATAGCGAACCAGCCGCACACTGATGGTGTCCGTCGAATTGACCGGTGAAAGCATCTCCAGACTTTTTTTGTTTTTCTTGCGTTTTTTGCTGAGCAGGCGATGGAAGTCGGGATTGCGGATCAGATTATCAATCCTCTGGCCAATATCACGTCTTCTGTCGATCCCCAGCACTTCACGCGCCGCCTTGTTGGCCCACTCGATCTCGAAAGAGGCGTTGAGAATAACTGTTGCATCCGGCAATGCAGAAATCGTGGTATTGAAACGCGTGAGCATACTGGAAAGACGCTTTTTACTCTTTGCAGCAGCAAGCTGGCGACGATAGATATGCTGCACGATCTCGCCCCAGGCACCGCTGCTGTCGGGCGCCTTTTTCTTCACGGCCCCCTTGCGCAGCCAGCGTTCAAGCGCATAGAGCTGATAGAAGCTCCAGATGATATAGAGGGCGCATGGCAGCAGGATCGCTACGATCCAGTTGCCTGTCAGCACTCCGATGGCAACGATCGAGACAAGCATCAACAGCAGGCGCCAACGCTCATATGAGATTGCGTTATTCATGATTCCACGGCCTGTGAGAACCGATATCCGGCGCCGCGCACGGTTTGTATCATGCTCTCGACCCCATAGGGCTTCAGCAGTTTACGCAGTCGCAGAATGTGCACATCAACGGTGCGCTCTTCGACATAGACCGTCTCGCCCCACACAAGATCGAGCAGCTGTCCGCGTGAATAGACCCTCTCCGGATGCTGCAGAAAAAACTTCAGCAGGCGGTACTCCGTCTGCCCGAAATGGACAGCTTGATCGTTGATGGTAACCTGATGGGTTGCAATATTGAGCTTGATCATCCCGGACTGCAGCGTCTCCTCCTGAGAAAACCCCCTGCTGCGGCGCAGCAGGGCGCGAATACGCGCAAGCAGCTCTTTGATCGCAACGGGCTTGGACATGTAATCGTCCGCCCCTGCTTCAAGCCCTTTCACCCGGTCCATCTCCTCTCCTCTTGCAGTCAGCATGATGACAGGAATATCGCGGTTGATCTCACTACGGCGCAGAGAGCGAATCAGATTGACGCCGCTGACTTCAGGCAGCATCCAGTCGACCAGCATCAGATCCGGCCGCTGCCGGGAAATAGAGGATGTTGCTGTGGCGGCATCCCCAGCCTCATCGACGCTGTATCCTTCACGCTCCAGGGCGAAGCGGATCATCTCCCGGATAGGTTTTTCATCTTCGATGATGAGGATGCGCGTTGTCATGAATGATGGCTGGAGTTGTTCATCAGGTTATTTTACATCCTGAATCATGACAGTTATATGACAACAGAATAAAGATAGTAGCGAGTAGCGAGACGTGAAGACTGAGTGGTAAAGATAGTAGCGAGTCGTGAGTCGTGAGTAGCGAGGAATCAGTTACTCCTGAAACTGTTTCATATACTCGCTGTAACCCTCTTTGTCGAGCTCTTCTTTGGGGATGAAACGCAGCGAAGCCGAGTTGATGCAGTAGCGCAGCCCGGTCGGGTTCGGTCCATCATCGAACAGGTGTCCCAGGTGTGAATCTCCATGCTTTGACCTCACCTCTGTGCGCAGGATGCCGAATTTCCGGTCCTGCTTCTCCATGACATTGCTGTTGACCAGCGGACGGCTGAAACTGGGCCAGCCGGTGCCGGATTTGAACTTGTCACGCGAACTGAAGAGCGGTTCGCCGCTGGCGATATCGACATAGATGCCCTCCTGCTTGTTGTCCCAGTAGCTATTCTGGAAAGGAGGCTCGGTGCCCTCCTCCTGGGTCACCTTGTACTGCTCCGGGGTGAGTCTCTTTTTCAGCTCCGCCTCATCAGGCTTGCGCCACTCTCCACCCTTCTCTGCAGCGGGCTGATCAGTCAACCTGCCACTGCTCGATACACTCTGGTCCGCCATGACGTAAAGCCCCCATGCTAAAATGATGCCTGCGCCAGCAAGCAATATACGATTAAAAACAGTTTTTTTGTTTGCCATCATACTACTCCGGTTTTTTGCACCACGACTCACGTCTCACGTCTCGCTACTCTCTTTCCCACTCACTCATCACGCCTCGCTACTCTCTTTTACTTCGCCACTCTCCACTCATTACCATCCCGCGCCAACAACTCATCGGCCGCCTGCGGCCCCCAGCTTCCCGAGGCATAGTTCGGAAAGCTGCGCGGCGGCAGCGCCTTCCACACATCGAGAATGGGCTGCACCAGCTCCCAGCAGACCTCGATATTGTCCGCGCGTTTGAACAGGGTCGCATCACCGCAGAGGCAGTCATAGATGAGTGTTTCATAGCCGCTGGCCGTGTTGGACTCATCAAAGTAATCCTCATAGTCGAAGTCCATGCACACCCGTGAGACGTTGAATACCGTGCCGGGCACCTTGGCATTGAACTCCATGCTGATGCCCTCGTTAGGCTGTATACGCAGCACCAGGTGATTGGGTCCGATATCCTTGCTCCGCTCCAGGGCGCCGCGAAACATCATATTGGGCGCATGCTTGTACTGCACGATGACTTCCGAATATCTTCCCGGCATACGCTTGCCTGTGCGCAGATAAAAGGGCACCCCGGCCCAGCGCCAGGAGTCGATCATCAACTTCATGGCGACAAAGGTTTCTGTCGAGGAACCGTCAGCAATACCCGCCTCATCACGATAGGCTGGCGCAGGATCGCCGCTGTCAGAGACGCCTTCATCGTACTGTCCACGCACTGTTTCGCTCAATACCTGCTTTGGGTCAAAGGGTTGAATCGCCTTGAGCACCTTGATCTGTTCATCGCGAATGGCGTCGGCATCGAAGGAGTTGGGAGGCTCCATGCCAACTACCGACAGCACCGCCAGCAGGTGATTGACGATCATGTCGCGCAGTGCGCCCGCCTCTTCGTAATAGCTGGCGCGATCCTCGACGCCGAGGGACTCGGCCACGGTGATCTGCACGTAATCGATGTAACGGTGATTCCAGATCGGTTCGACCGTGCCGTTGCCGAAACGGTAGGCCATGATATTTTGCACCGTCTCCTTGCCCAGGTAGTGATCGATGCGGTAGATCTGGTGCTCTGCAAAACTCTGGTGCAGGGTGCTGTTCAGCTCCCTGGCGGATTCCAGGTCCCGGCCAAAGGGTTTTTCGATGATGATGCGCCGCCACTGATCATCGCTCTCCTGCGACAGCCCCGCCTTTCCCAACTCAGTCGCGATCACACCGAAAAAACTGGGGGGCGTTGCCAGGTAGAAGAGATAGTTGCCCGGCGCATCCTGCTCCCTGTCCACCTCGAGCAGGAATGCTTTCAACTGCTGATAACTCTCTGCATTGCGGAAATCGCCCGGCATGTAATAGGCCTTGCCGATGTTTCTATCCCACAACTCCTGCTCAAAACCCTCTCCGACAAAGGAGTTGACTTCCCCGCTCAGAGTCTGTCGATAAGCATCACTGTCCATCTCCACGCGGTCAATGCCGACCATGGCAAACTTTGAAGAGAGCAGTTTCTGTGACGCCAGGTTGAACAGCGCAGGAAGCAGCTTGCGTTTGGTCAAATCACCCGCTGCGCCGAATATGACAATGACAGCTGCCGGCGCAGTCAGGGAGTGGTTAGCCTGTTTCATCTCTGTCCTGTTTTTTGGTCATAGCATCCCAATATTAAACGACTCTTCCTAAAACCTAAAACCTTCCTACCTAAAACTTAAAACCTTCATGGAAGCATCATTCCACGAATGGTGAAGAAGAGCATCGCAGCCATGATTGCAGATGCAGGGACGGTAATCACCCATGCCGCGGCAATTCTCAACAGCGCCGAGCGTTTCACCAGCTCCTGGCGGTAAACCTTGCGCAGAGCCTTTCGCTCCTTCTTGGTCAAATCGGCTTTTGCCGTGTGCGCCTTCATTTGCTGCAGCATCACACACTTCTCATCGATGGTAGCCTTGCCGAACTCTTCCAGGAACTCTTCGACCACATGTTGGTCTTTGCCCTGATGATGATGCTCGATATCCTGAATGATGTTGGCGTAGTTCGATTTCAAAAATTCACGCAGGAAGCCGATGCCAAAGATACCGCCTACCGCGATGTGCGTGGAACTCACAGGCAGTCCCAGCTGCGAAGCGATAATCACTGTGATTGCTGCAGCCATGGCAACACTAAAAGCCCGCATCTGATCCAGCTGGGTAATCTCGCTTCCCACGGTGCGGATCAGTTTCGGGCCAAACAGCGCCAGGCCGATGACGATGCCGATCGCGCCGATCGCCATCACCCACACAGGAATAGTCGCCTTGGTGGCGACGCCGCCACTGATGACAGCATCATGAATTGCAGCCAGGGGGCCAACTGCGTTGGCGACGTCGTTGGCGCCATGCGCAAAACTCAGCAGCGCCGCCGCGAAGATCAGCGGTAGAGTAAACAGCGAGTTGATGCTGCTTTTCTCATTGGATAGATTGCTGGAGTATTTTTGCACCAGTGGTTTGACAATAAACCAGGTTGCAACAGCTGCGGCAACGCCGATTCCCAGGGCAATTACGAGGTCAATTTTCCAGATTTTTTTCAATCCTTTGAGCGCCAGGTAGGTGCTGAATGCCATCACCATCAGTGACACCAGGATCGGCACCATACGCCGTGCGGCGGCAAGCATATCTTTCCTGTAGGTGATTGAGTGCTTGATCCAGTAGAGAAACAGTGCGGCTATGATGCCGCCAAGCACAGGAGAGATGACCCAGCTTGCTGCGATCTTGCCCATGGTTGCCCAGTTTGCAATCTCCCAGCCGCCTGCTGCAATCCCGGCTCCGAGCACACCGCCGACGATGGAGTGCGTCGTCGATACCGGTGCACCGACAGCCGTCGCCATATTGAGCCATATGGCTCCGGCGAGCAGCGCCGCTATCATCAGCCAGATAAAGACATCGCCATCAGTGATCAGCGCAGGGTCGATGATACCTTTTTTGATAGTGCTGACAACATCACCACCGGCAATCAACGCCCCCGATGCCTCAAAGATACCTGCAATGATGATAGCGCCGGTCAGCGTCAACGCCTTTGAACCCACAGCCGGGCCGACATTATTGGCGACATCATTGGCGCCAATGTTCATGGCCATGTAGCCGCCTATCA
>JAYELV010000005.1:0-21273 GCA_034717755.1 Pseudomonadota bacterium
TTCCGAATGCCAATATTGTTGAAGTCGAGAATGCAGGTCACTGGGTGTATGCGGAGCAGCCAGAGAGATTTATTCATTTTGTCGAGGGGTTTTTGGGGAGGTGTTAGGTTTTAAGTTTTAGGTTTTAAGTCACCTTAGCACCTAACATCTGACCAGGAGTGCATCTTTTTCTATCTGCCTGTGGCTTTTGACTGATTCTTGCGGGTCATGCCAATATCTCGCGGTCAGAAGACCGCTCCCACATCAGTGGGCCGAAAGTTGTAGGAGCGGTCTTCTGACCGCGATGAAATAGACACTAAACAGCTATATTTTTCACTGTCGCAGCATTTGAATCAGGTATAATTCTCCGCTTTATTGCGATTTTCCAAGGATTTCTATTATGTCTGACTCCGGCATCAGCAAAGTCGTACTGGCCTATTCAGGCGGTCTCGATACCTCCGTTATTCTCAAATGGCTGGAGGATACCTATGGTTGTGAAGTGGTGACATTTACCGCTGATATTGGCCAGGGAGAGGAAGTTGAACCGGCGCGGGTCAAGGCCGAGGCGATGGGCATCAAGGAGATCTACATCGAAGACCTGCGCGAAGAGTTTGCGCGTGATTATGTTTTTCCGATGTTTCGCGCCAATGCCATCTACGAAGGTGAATACCTGCTCGGTACATCCATAGCCCGCCCGCTGATTGCCAAACGTCTGGTCGAGATTGCCAGGGAGACAGGCGCCGACGCCATCTCACATGGCGCCACCGGCAAGGGCAACGACCAGGTGCGTTTTGAGCTGGGCGCCTATGCATTGATGCCGGATGTGAAGATCATCGCTCCCTGGCGTGAATGGGATCTGCTGTCGCGCAAGAAGTTGATGGATTATGCCGAGCAGCACGGCATCGATGTCGATTTCGCCAGGGCGGGGAAGAAGTCTCCCTATTCGATGGATGCCAACCTGCTGCACATCTCCTATGAAGGCGACATTCTCGAAGACCCCTGGGTGGAGCCTGAAGAGGAGATGTGGCGCTGGAGCGTCTCTCCCGAAGCAGCGCCGGATGAACCAACCTACCTGGTTCTCAGCTATGAGAAAGGTGACATCGTGGCTATCGACGGCAAGGCGATGTCAGCCTCCGAAGTGATGGAACATTTGAACAAGGTCGGCGGCGACAACGGCATCGGTCGTGATGACATCGTCGAAAACCGCTATGTCGGCATGAAATCCCGCGGCTGTTATGAAACGCCTGCTGGAACCATCATGCTGAAGGCGCATCGCGCCATGGAGTCGCTGACCCTCGATCGCAATGCGGCGCATCAAAAAGATGAACTGATGCCGCGTTATGCCGAGATTGTCTACAATGGCTACTGGTGGAGCCCCGAGCGTGAAATGCTGCAGGCGGCAATCGATCAGACGCAGCAGGTAGTCAATGGCGAGGTGCGCGTCAAGCTCTATAAAGGCAATGTTTCGATTGCCGGTCGCCGTTCAGAAAGCAACTCGCTTTTCGACGAGTCCATCGCAACCTTCGAAGATGACGAAGGGGCTTATGATCAGAAGGACGCAGAGGGTTTTATCAAGCTCAATGCGCTGCGGTTAAGGGTTGCCGCCAGGCGTAGGTAGGTTTTAGGTTTAGACAGGTTTTAGGTTTAGACAGGTTTTAAGTTTTAGGTTTTAAGTCACTTCACCTAACACCTAAAACATAACACCTAAAACTTGGAATCACTATTAAGTCCGTAACTTCACGAGTATTCTGAATTATGCAAAAAATTGGAGAGGGCGCTGAAATATCTGGCAACGTCATGCTCGATGTTGCTGGTGTGGAACTGACTTCTGAAGATATTGAACGTGTTGCACATCCTGCCTGCGGTGGTGTCATCCTCTTCTCCCGCAATTACGACAATCCGTCCCAGCTTGCAAATCTTGTCAGCAGTATTCGCACCAGTTCTCCCTCGCCATTGTTAGTCTCCGTCGACCACGAAGGGGGAAGGGTGCAGCGCTTTCGTGATGGATTTACCTGCTTGCCGCCGATGGCGTGGCTGGGACAATGCTACGACCGGGATTCCGGCAAGGCCCTGCAGCAGGCCCGTGAACTGGGGTGGCTGATGGCCGCAGAGTGCCGTATGGTCGATATCGATTTCAGTTTTGCACCGGTGCTCGATCTTGGCCTGGGTGTGTGTGATGTGATTGGAAATCGGGCCTTTCATGCCGATCCCGATGTCGTGTCATTACTGGCTAGCGCCTGGATGCATGGTATGCATGAGGCGGGAATGGCTGCCGTCGGCAAACATTTTCCGGGTCATGGGGCTGTCACCGAGGATTCCCATCTCGATCTGCCTGTCGACCCGCGAGAGATCGACACCATCCTGAAGAACGACGTCAGGCCCTATAGCAGCATGTTTGGCGAGGGGCTGGAAGCTGTCATGCCGGCACATGTTATCTACCGGCAGGCTGACGCGCATGCTGCAGGATTTTCACATTTCTGGTTGCAGCAGATTTTGCGTGATCAGCTCAAATTTGATGGTGTGATTTTCAGCGATGATCTCTCCATGGCTGCAGCAGCATCCGCCGGCGATTATGCGACGCGCGCCCTGGCTGCCATCGATGCCGGATGCGACATGGTAGTGATATGCAACCAGCCGCAGGCCGCCGACGAGATACTGCAGGCAATGCAGGGCCATCACTCAGTCGAGAGTCAACGACGACTGCAAACAATGGTCGCAACAACAAACACCGGTCTTGCCGGAGAGCTATCCGGAAAGCGTGGCAACAAGGCTGTGAGTCTGGCCTCCAAGGGTGTCACAGCGATGGAGCAGGCAGCATGAATCATACGACTGCAGGACATGCACAGCAGGTGCTGCGTCATGCGAAGTGTCTCTACACACCTCAGCAAATCGATATGTGCGTTGAGAAGATGGCGGCAGATTTAAACAGCAGATTTACCGCTAAAGCCCCGATTCTGTTGTGCGTCATGAATGGAGGTGTGGTGCTGACAGGCCAACTGCTGCCAAAACTGACTTTCACGCTGGAGTTCGATTATATCCAGGCCACCCGCTACAGTGGTGACACCAGTGGCGGAGATCTGATGTGGAAGCATCATCATGAACTTCCGCTGCATGGCCGGGATGTATTGATCCTGGATGATATTCTGGATGTTGGTCAAACCCTCAAAGAGATTCGCGAAGCCTGTCTGAATGAAGATGCGAAATCGGTCACTACGGCAGTACTGGTCGAGAAGAGGCACAATAGAAATTGCGGTATCGAGGCAGACTTTGTCGGTCTTCAGGTTCCTGACAGCTATGTTTTTGGCTATGGCATGGATTACCGGGGGTTCCTGCGCAATGCACCCGGCATCTTCTCCACCGAAGATTATTGAGAATTATTGATGAAAAAAATCGGCATTATCGGCGGCACTGGATTCACCAGCATGAAACAGCTGGAGATCGTTCATCGTGAAGTCGTCAATACCCCCTATGGTGAAGCATCTGCGCCGCTGACACATGGACGCCTGGGTAATCTCGAGCTGCTGTTTCTACCGCGCCATGGCAGTGGCCACAACATTCCGCCGCATCGCATCAACTACCGCGCCAACATCTGGGCAATGAAAGAGCTGGGCGTGGAGCAGATTATTGGCTTTGCTACCGTCGGCGGAATTACGCAGCCGCCGCAGGCGATGGTGATCCCTGATCAGCTCATCGATTACAGTTGGGGCAGGGAGCAGACTTTTTTTGATGGCGAAGATGGACAGGTCTCGCATGTTGACTTCACCGCTCCCTTTTGTGAAGAGCTGCGTCAAATTCTGACAAATGCGGCACTCGGCGCGGGCATCGATATCGTCACTGAAGGTGTTTATGGCGTAACCCAGGGGCCTCGGCTTGAAACCGCTGCCGAGATCGATCGTATGCAGGCTGACGGTTGTGATATCGTCGGCATGACAGCGCTTCCCGAGGCGGCCCTGGCGCGTGAAAAGGGGCTTTGTTACGCCACCTGTGCCATCGTGGTCAACTGGGCGGCAGGAAAAGGCGACGGAGCGATCACCCAGAAGTTGATCGATGCACATCTCGAAATTGGTACAGCCTCTATTGGCAGCCTGCTGCAACAGATAAAGTAAATGAAAAGTTTTAGGTTTTAAGGAAGGTTTTAAGTGTTAGGTTTTAAGTATTAGGTAACAGCGTCTATGACCTCGCACTGGGTTAATAAAGAGCACATATCACTTAAAACCTAAAACTTAAAACCTAAAACCTTCCCAAACCTTGCTATGATAGAGCTGTCATTAGAAGAGACTTAGAAGAGACTTAAAATTGACTTAGGAGAGAAACCATGTCAGAAGAAAAAAACCCTGCTGCTGAACCACAGAGCGCTCAAAAAGAGAGCAAAGTTTCCATGATGATGATCATCATGCTGGTTATCCTGATTTGGGCTGTGGTTGCCTATTTTATGACCATGACCCCTGAAAAAGAGGGCGAGGCTCAGCAGCATGCTGCTACCACGGAGCAGGTTGCCCCGCAGGCAACTGCGGTACCTGCAGAGGCGCCGATGGATGCCGCCGCTGCTGTTGAAGCCACGGAAAAAGCAGCAGCCACAGCTGTTGTCGAAGCTGAACAGGTTCCTGCTAAAGATGAAAAACAGGCCGTGGATGCCTTGATGGATGTCTTTGCCCCTCAGGGAAAATAGAGAAGGGTTTTAGGTTTTAAGTGTTAGGTTTTAAGTTTACGCATTGCCACGCACCAGCGTGGGAACGCGTAATACCGCATATTACTGTAAACCCCCAATAATTCCGTGCGTTTCGCGGTCAGATGACCGCTCCCGCGGTAGGTGCGAATTCCAAATGTGGGAACGGCCTTCTGGCCGCGATGAATCACCCTCATCAGCCATGAAGCATCTGCATCAACTCCAGCAATCGTTGCTTGAGATACTCTCTGACGGTGAGGTTCTTCACCTGCTGCCATCTATATTAATCTTCTCCGGGTGCCTCAATGAAAATAGTCTCATTTAATGTCAATGGTTTGCGGGCCCGTCCGCATCAACTCGAAAAACTGCGTGATACGCTCGATCCTGACATCATCGGACTGCAGGAGATCAAGGTGCAGGATCCTGATTTTCCGCTGCAGATGGTGCAGGAGATTGGCTACCATGCCGAATATTTCGGTCAGAAGGGGCACTACGGTGTTGCGCTGCTCTCCAAAAAGGCGCCGCTGAGTGTTTCACGCGGCTACGCCAGTGACGAGGAGGATGCCCAGCGCCGCCTGATCACGGCAACCTATGAGAGCGACATCGGCAACCGGGTGACGGTAGTCAATGGTTACTTCCCCCAGGGGGAGAGTCGTACTCATGAAACCAAGTTCCCGAATAAGCGCCGCTTCTATGAAGATTTAATGACCCATCTGGAGGGTTTTAGCCCGGATGACAACCTGGTGGTCATGGGGGATGTCAATGTTGCCCGTCTCGACCTGGATATCGGCATTGGGCCGGACAATGCCAGGCGCTGGCTGCGCAGCGGAAAATGCAGTTTTTTGCCTGAAGAGCGTGAATGGATGGAGCGACTCATGGCGTGGGGACTGCTGGACACCTTTCGTGATCTCCATCCTGATGTCGATGATCGCTTCAGCTGGTTCGACTATCGCAGCAGGGGCTTCGATCGTGAACCCAGGCGAGGCCTGCGCATCGATCTGATACTTGCAACCAAAGCGCTGCAGAAGAGATTGCTCGGAGCAGGGATTGATTACGACATACGCGCCATGCACAAGCCGTCGGATCATTGTCCGATCTGGGCTGAGTTCGAGCTTTGAGCCGATGATCATCGCCGTTATCAATTGTGGAAGTTCGTCAATCAAATTCCAGATCTTCGATATGCAGGGAGATGCGGTCATCGTTGATGGTCTCGTGGAAGGAATCGGAGAGCCGCAGGGAAAGGTTCTGCTGAGCTATCCGCGTATGGATGACGGTGAAAAACATGAATTTATCAGCGAGATATGCGATCACCGTTCGGGACTCGAGATGCTCATCGATGAAGTCACGCAGTCAGCAGCCATACCAGGCAATGCTGAACTCTATTGCATCGGGCATCGCGTGGTGCATGGCGGTGAACTCTTTATACAACCCACCCTGATCGACGACGAAGTGCTTGCTGGTATTCGCGCCCAGGCAGTTCTGGCGCCGCTGCATAACCCGGCGAATCTTGTCGGTATCGAGGCAGCCATGGCCGCCTCGCCTGAAACCCCGCAGGTGGCGGTGTTCGATACGGCTTTTCACCACAGCATCCCAAGGCAGGCTTATCTCTACGCGCTGCCCTATGAACTCTATCAATCTTATAAAATCAGGCGCTATGGCTTTCATGGCACCTCACACGGCTATGTAACCCGCACTGCTGCGGAGTATTTGAATATTCCTCTGCAGCGATTTAACGCCATCGTTTTCCACCTCGGCAACGGCGCCAGCGTGACAGCTGTCAGGGGCGGCAAGAGCGTGGACACATCCATGGGTCTCACGCCGCTCGAGGGCCTCGTGATGGGTACGCGTTCGGGTGATGTCGATCCAGCGATCTACGCATACCTCGAAGCGAATGCAGGGATGTCAGTTGGCAGCATCGACGCCATGTTGAATCGCGAAAGCGGGCTCAAGGGGATTTGCGATGACAATGATATGCGGCGCATTCTCGAGCGCGCACAGGAGGGCGATGATCTGGCGCAGCTGGCCTTCGATATATTCTGTTACCGTGCAAAAAAATATCTTGGCGCATATTTTGCGGTGCTTGGAAGAGTCGATGCGGTGATCTTTACCGCCGGCATCGGCGAGAATTCAGTCGAGGTCCGCAGTGAAATCTGCGCAGGCCTCGAAGGGCTGGGGATCTCGGTGGATCCGGATCGCAACAGCAAGCGTGGCTCTCCGCTGGAAATAGGCTCTCACGACAGCAGGGTCAAGGTGCTTGTTATCGCCACACAGGAGGAGCTGGAGATTGCACAGCAGGCTCAGCAATGCATGGCACAGGCAGAGTCAGTATGATGATATTGAATGACACTTGTGCTCTCACATCAGTTGGACACGAACCATGATTCCCTTTATCATGCAGTCGTATCTTTTCTCTCCAAGCCAGTCAATTTAACAGCACTATCCAACCACCAGTTCAGGAGCCATCAATGAAAGTTTCACTTTTTCACTCTCTCTCAATATCCCTGCTGATTCTCCTTGTTGCAGGTTGTACGACGCAACAAACTACCGAGCCTGAGGTTATCAAGCCTGAGCAGGTCAAATTCTATACGAATGCTCCCGGTGACTATATTGTTAAAGGGAATGTTACCGCCACCAGCAAACCGAATATGACAGCACAGGAAATCGAGGATTACCTGGTGCAGCAGGCTCGTCTTCAGGCTGTCAGGATGGGAGCTAATGGTGTGCTGATACTTGGCTATACTGGAAAAGGGGCGTCAGAAACCGTCGAAGTCTACCGCAACGGCCGTTATATACCTGTCCCGGCACACACCAAGACGGTGAATGCCCAGGCAATCTATGTTCGCAAGAAAGGATAGTAACGAGTACTGAGTAGTGAGGACTGAGAAAAATGACAGTAGTGAGTACTCAGTCCTCACGACTCGCTACTCACGTCTCTTACAACCATCGCACCAGGTAATAAATCCGCAAACCCTCAGAGGAAACAGACGGCCCGTAAACCAAAGCCGCACCTAATTTATCCATTCCCTCAGTGCGCGACAGCGCCTCCTCTTTATCAGCAACCGTGGTGACACAGCCTTCGGGAAAACGTTTGCGGTTTTTTCGCGGGTTTTGAATGATTGCAAAACTCTCCTGCTGGATGCCTGAATCAGGATCAACAGGGAAGTGTGTCATGCAGTCGCTTCCTTGACGATTTTTTTCAGCTTTTGAACATCGCATCTTGCGCGGTCTGCACCAAGTAACTCAACCTCACCATCGCGGCGCAGTCCTGCAATGGTTCGACTGACAGTTTCTGTTGTCAGGGAGAGCATATTTCCAATATCTTCCCTGCCGGGCATAAAAAACTCCTCATCAGGACAGTTTTCGGAGAGCCAGATCAGCAGCCTTACGACGCGGTAGCGGGAGGGCCCGGTAGAAAGCCTGGTCAGCCAGGTGTCGGAAGTCGTCAGTGCATGCTGCCATTTGCTCAACAGATTTGCGTGGAGTTCAGGGCTCTGTTGAGAGAGATTCAGCACGATATCAGCGGGGATTTTGCACACGCTGATTTTTGTCATGGCAATGGCGTCATGCTGGTATTCAGCTGCAGTGACCGCCTCTATTCCGGCCAGGTCGCCTCTTCTCAGGAGCCTGACGATGCGTTGTTCACCGGTCGGTAAATATTGCACCAGTTTCAGAACGCCATCGTGGAGGGTGTAGATATAGTCAGAATTCTCGTTGATCCCATACAGCTTATCTCCTTTTTCGATCACCTCGTACTGGATAGGCGAGTGCATTTTCAGAAGATCTTCCGGCTTGACATTGGCAAACAGTGCAATTTCACGTGTTGGACACAGGTTGCACTCTTCGAAAGCCAGAAATTCTTTATTGCAATCAGCGTCTGTCATTGAGAACCCCCGAAATATAACGCAGATGAGTTGACTTGATCTTAATCAAGTCAATAATTTAGTATATTAGCACATACTTAAATAAATACAAGATTTCAGAGAGGAAATATATATTATTCCTGTAGCAACAGGTATGGGCGAAACCCTGTGCGGTAGTAGGGGTATTCCATGATTGCAGCATGTTCCTGAGATTGTACTATTCTTTGAGTGTACAACAGATTACGACTATTCCCGGGAGGAAATTCCATGTTGAAACATCTCTTTATCATCTTCTCTATGCTGACTATCGCACCATTCTCTGTGCAGGCGGAGGCTTCTAAGAAGGGGCCGCCGCTGGCCGCTGAGTACCAGGCTGACAAAATTACGGAGGCTGTCTATGTGATTCATGGTCCGGTCGCAGACCCTGGTGTGGAAAACCAGGGGTTTATGAATAACCCCGCATTTGTGTTGACCGATGCCGGTGTGGTGGTTATCGATCCGGGCAGCAGCGTTCAGACGGGTGAAATGGTGATCCAAAAAATCAGGGAGGTCACCGATCAGCCTGTGGTTGCAACATTCTCGTCACATATTCATGGCGATCACTGGCTGGGCAACCAGGCGATCAGGGAAGCCTGGCCTGAGGCGAAACTCTACGGGCATCCAAACCTGATCAGTCTCGTGGATGCCGGCGAGGGACAGACCTGGATTGAACTGATGCTGCGTCTGACCGAAGGCGCAACCAGTGGGACCACCGTGGTTGCAGCAGATATTCCGATAAATGATGGTGACAAAATCAGCATTGGCGGAAAGACATTTGCCATTCATCACATTGCCAGGGCGCATACCACCAGTGACATCATGGTGCATGTGGTTGAGGATGATGTCCTTTTTCTCGGTGACAATGCCATGAATGCACGCCTCGGCCGCATCGATGATGGATCATACAAAGGCTTGATGAGCGCCCTGAACCGGGCGATTGAGCTCAACAGCAAGCACTACGTTCCCGGTCACGGACCTACCGGAGGTAAGGAGGTAGCCGAAAATTTTCTGCTGCTGGTATCGACAATTTTTGAAGTCGTGAAAGTCGAGTACGAAAATGATCTTACTGATTATGAAATCAAGCCCATCGTCGTTAGACAACTTGGTCAATGGAAAGATTGGCAGGGATTTGATCACGGCATCGGCAAATTTGTCAGCCTGGCATACATCGAAGTCGAAGAGGATGCTTTCTGATCTGCCTACTCATTATTCACCACGAAGCACACGAAGATCACGAAGAAATATTTCCGTCATTGCGAGGGAGCCTCAGCGACCGCAGAAATCTCGATCACTCTGGCTCCCACGGTCCCCCGTGGTAACCCATACCAGGATATGCATTCCCACGCAGGAGCGTGGCAACGAGGAATGACAAAACTCACATTAGCGAGTTTTGCAAGAGGCTCGGAAATCAAATGATTCCTTCGTGATCTTCGTGTGCTTCGTGGTTGATGCTTTTTTACTTGCTTTTATCTCAGAAGGCTTTAGAATTCCCGCTCTTGTGGATTCGCCTATTGTCGAATTCTACTCCTTGCTTCACTGCATACGGCAGGAGGCATTTTTAACCATAAGGAGCAATCCATGCGTCATTATGAAATCGTATTTCTGGTCCATCCTGACCAGAGCGACCAGGTTACCTCGATGATAGAGCGTTATCGCGGTATTATCGAAGGCAAAGAGGGCAAGATTCATCGTCTCGAAGATTGGGGCCGCCGTCAACTTGCCTATCCCATCAACAAGAATCACAAGGCGCACTATGTTCTCATGAACATCGAGTGCGGCAACGAGGCTCTTACAGAACTCGAGAGTTCCTTCCGCTTCAATGATGCCGTGCTGCGTCATATGACACTCCGCCGTAATGAGGCTATCACCGGTGACTCAAAACTGGCGAAAAAAGATGAGCGCGAAGCAGCGGCCCCTGTTCCGTCTTCTGAACCTGCCGCCCCGGCCGCCACAAGCGAAAAAGAGGAGTAAGAGATGTCACGTTATTTCCGTCGTAGAAGATACTGTCGTTTTACCGCCGAAGGCATCACCGAGATCGATTACAAGGATCTTGATATGCTGAAGCAAAATGTCAGCGAGAATGGCAAAATTGTCCCCAGTCGCATTACCGGTACAAAAGCCAAATATCAGCGTCAGCTGTCCACAGCGATCAAACGCGCCAGGTTCCTTGCGCTGCTGCCATACACAGATCAGCATTGATCGAGGGAGAGCAACATGCAAATCATATTGTTGGAAAAAATTGCAAATCTCGGTGACCTTGGTGACCAGGTCAACGTAAAAGCAGGATATGGCCGCAACTACCTTATTCCAGGTGGTCACGCGTTGCCGGCAACTGAAGCAAATGTGGCTGATTTTGAATCCCGTCGCGCAGAACTCGAATTGGCAGCGTCTGACAAGCTCACCGCAGCGGAAGCACGCAAATCAGCCATTGATGGTGTCACTGTCACAATCTCACGTAAAGCGGGTGATGAAGGCAAACTGTTTGGATCTGTCGGAACCTCGGATATTGCCGAGGCGCTTGCTGCTACTGGAAGTGAAGTCGACCGCTCCGAGATTCGTCTTCCGGAAGGTGTCTTTCGCGCCGTTGGTGACTATGAGGTTGGCGTACATCTGCACACCGATGTCAATGCCACGATCGTGGTGAGTGTGGTTGCCGAGGAGTAACTGCAATGCTAATTCGTGGAGGAGTCCTGATTCCTCCATGAATTTGAAAAAAGGCGTCTATTTGGACGCCTTTTTTTGTGCGCCTTTGGTAAGATACTGACAACAAAAAAAAGAACTCCCCTCAACCACTACAGACCGAGATCCCATGGCGCAAGCCCTTCAAAGTAATATGCAAACCGCAGAGCACTCTCCCGGCTCTTTGCGCGTTCCACCACACTCCCTGCAGGCAGAGCAGTCGGTTCTGGGTGGACTGATGCTGGATAATGCCACCTGGGAGCAGGTGGCGGATGCTGTTGTCAGGGATGATTTTTATCGGCGTGAACACCAGCTGATCTTCAGCGCCATCGCCATACTGGCTGAAGAGAGCAAGCCTTTTGACGTGGTTACCCTGGCGGAAGAGCTGGAGCGAAACAACAAGCTGGATGAAGCAGGCGGCCTGCTCTATCTGGGAAACCTGGCGAACGATACGCCCAGTGCTGCGAATGTCCGCAGTTATGCGGAAATTGTGCGCGAGCACTCTGTGATTCGTCAGCTCATTCATGTCGGCACAGAGATCTCCGACAGCGGCTTTCAGCCCGAGGGGAGGGACAGCAACGAATTACTGGATACCGCGGAGCGCAAGGTGTTCGAGATCGCCGAGCAGCGTGAGCGCGGTGGCGGCGGTTTTCAGCCGACAAAACTTCTTGTCACCAGGGCGATGGAGCGCATCGAGCAGCTGTATGAGTCGGACTCGGACATCACCGGTGTGAGCACCGGTTTCAGTGACTTTGACCAGATGACCTCCGGTTTGCAGCCGGCGGACCTGCTGATTGTTGCCGGGCGGCCCTCGATGGGAAAAACCACCTTCGCCATGAACCTGGCAGAGAATGTCGCCATCAAGAATTCGATTCCCGTTGCTGTTTTCAGCATGGAGATGCCGGGAGAGGCGCTGGCAATGCGCATGCTCGCCTCACTGGGGCGTGTCGACCTGACGCGTGTGCGATCAGGCAAACTGTTGGACGATGAGTGGCCGCGTCTCACTTCCGCGGTGAGTCTGCTTGCAGAGGCTTCGATTTTTATCGACGATACGCCTGCTCTCTCCCCGACCGAAATCCGCGCCCGTTCACGCCGGCTCAAGCGTGAAACCGATGGCAAACTCGGCCTGATCGTTCTCGACTACCTGCAGCTGATGCAGTGTCCCGGCTCTACAGAAAACCGCGCCACCGAGATATCCGCCATATCCCGTGGTCTCAAGGCGCTCGCCAAGGAGCTCAATGTGCCGGTGATCGCGCTCTCTCAGTTGAACCGGAACCTTGAGCAGCGCCCCAACAAGCGTCCGGTGATGTCTGATCTGCGTGAATCGGGAAGTATCGAGCAGGATGCCGATCTGGTGATCTTTATCTACCGCGACGAGGTGTATAACGAGAGCATTCCGGAGGAGGAGAAGGGCAAGGCCGAGATTATCATCGGCAAGCATCGAAACGGCCCCATTGGAACCTTCAATCTCACCTTCCTCGGGCAATACACCAAGTTTGAGAACTTCGCGCCCATCAATTATGGTGCTGATAACTACTAGCGATGACCGGACCGGTAGCACGCATTAACCTCGACGCAATGCGCCACAATCTCTCGCGTGTGCGTGAGCTTGCCATCGGCTGCCCCGTAGTTGTCGCCATCAAGGCCAATGCCTATGGGCATGGGCTGATCGAATCTGCACAGGCGCTCGTCGATGCGGACGCCTATGGTGTCGCCAGGGTTGAGGAGGGGTTGCAGCTGCGCAGGCATGGCATCACTAAAAAAATCATGGTGCTGGAGGGTTTTTCCAGTCAGGCTGAGCTCATGCTGTGCCTGGGCAGGGATTTTGAACTGGTCATCCACGACCTTTCTCAAATTACCCAGCTGGAGAGTTATTTCAAAGCAGCACACAATCCTCCTGAATTGCGGGGGCATCAGGTTATTGCTGTGTGGCTCAAAATCGATACCGGCATGCACCGCATTGGAATACCTCCCGAAGAGAGCAGGGAAGCCATCGAAAAATTACGCCAACTGCCGAATGTCAAACTGGTTGGTATTCTGACCCACATGGCGAATGCCGATGATCGCGACGGTGATTCAACGCAACAGCAGCTGCAGCAATTTAAACCCTGTATCGATCCTGACCTGCAGGTGAGCATTGCCAACTCTGCATGCCTGCTGGACTGGCCACTCACGCGCGTTGGATGGGTGCGACCCGGCATCATGCTCTATGGCGCTTCTCCTTTCAGTGACACCACGGCAGCTGGCGAGGGACTGCAGGCGGTGATGACGCTGCGCACGCATCTGATCGCCGTGCACGCGCTGAAAAAGGGTGATGCGGTTGGTTATGGCGGCACCTGGAAATGTCCGCAGGATATGCAGATTGGTGTTGCGGCCATCGGCTATGGCGATGGCTACCCCAGGCATGCGCCGAATGGGACTCCCGTGATCGTTGACGGCAAACGCGCCGCACTGGCGGGCAGGGTGTCGATGGATATGATTACCATCGATCTGCGTAACATCAGTCATGCGCGTGTCGGCTCCAGCGTAGTTTTGTGGGGCGAAGGTCTGCCGGTGGAAGAGGTTGCGACGGCTGCCGGCACCATCTCCTACGAGCTCTTCTGCCGCCTCACCACACGCGTGAAATTCCGCTACGAAGGCAAAGATCTGCTGAATCACCTGTAGGAGCGGTCTTCCGGCCGCGATAGATCTTGTAGGGGATAAGGCGTCTATTTAGTTCCTTACACTGTAAATCTTATACAAAATGACACAAAAGTTCATGCAGCCTGTAGGGCGCAATAAGCGGTACGCATTGCGCCGCATTGAAAGGTGCAATGCGTTTCACTTATTGCACCCTACGGCTTATATTGGCTCTGGCTTTGCCAGGTTGGGAGTTGTCCAGAAATAAATTGCCGATATCGCGCAGCAATGTTGTTCGTATTCAAGGCGTAGCAAGAGGCGCTTAGCAGGGTTATGTAACTCTTGCTGCAACGCTGAAGACGGACAACAGGGCAAGCAGGATCGGTAAGTTATTTTTGGACAGCTTCTAAGCAGGATGCGGAAGCTTCGCTGCGCTCGTAATGACACAGTAATCACAACCAATTACAGGGAGATGTTCAATGGCCAAAGCAAAAATCCAATACAGCTGCCAGCAATGTGGAGCCGTGTTTCACAAATGGGCGGGACAGTGCGGCGATTGCAAGGCATGGAACAGTCTGCAGGAGTCAGTCACCTCCACGGGGGGTGGCGCCCGTAAAGTTGGTTACGCCGGAGAAAACACCGGCAGTCAAATCTGCAACCTGACAGATATCACCGCAGAGCAGGCGGTGCGTCTGCCCAGCGGCATCAGCGAACTGGATCGCGTCCTCGGCGCCGGTTTTGTCGAGGGTTCGGTGGTATTGATCGGCGGGGACCCCGGCATCGGCAAGTCGACGCTGCTGACACAGACCATGGCGAATCTGTCGCAGCAGGTCGCCACGCTCTACATCAGCGGCGAAGAGTCAGCCGACCAGATCAGTTTGCGCGCCGCCCGCCTGGATCTGCCGGTCGAGCATCTGCGCCTGCTGACAGAGACCTCGGTAGAACGCATTCTGGCGCTTGCAGCAAATGAAAAACCCAAGGTGATGGTAGTTGACTCTATCCAGACCATGTACACGGAGCAGCTGCAGTCCGCACCGGGCGGTGTTGCCCAGGTGCGTGAATCTACAGCGCTGCTGGTGCGCTTCGCCAAACACACCGGTACGACGGTAATCCTGGTTGGCCACGTCACCAAGGATGGCACTTTGGCCGGCCCTCGCGTGCTCGAGCACATGGTGGATACCGTGCTCTACTTTGAAGGCGAAGCTGACAGCCAGTTCCGCCTCATCCGCACCATGAAAAACCGTTTCGGCGCAGTCAATGAGCTAGGGTTGTTCGCCATGACTGACAAGGGTCTCAAGGCGGTCTCCAACCCCTCGGCAATCTTCCTCTCACGCCACTCCGAGCCTGTTAGCGGCAGCGCCATCCTGGTGACCCGCGAAGGCAGCCGGCCGCTGCTGGTCGAAGCACAGGCGCTGGTCGATTCCAGCCCGCTCGCCAATCCGCGGCGGGTGACCCTCGGGCTGGAGCAGAATCGCCTTTCGATGCTGCTGGCGGTGCTGCACCGCCATGCCGGCATCGCCATGTATGACCAGGATGTCTACGTCAACGTGGTCGGCGGTGTGCGCATCACAGAGACAGCTGCTGATCTGCCGGTGTTGATGGCTGTGATCTCCAGTCTGAGAGACACGCCTCTGCCAGTCGATCTTGCCGCATTCGGCGAAGTGGGATTATCCGGTGAGATACGCCCTGTCCCCAGCGGCCAGGAGCGTATCAGGGAGGCGGTCAAACACGGTTTTCAGACAATTGTCGTACCCAGGGCAAACCGTCCCAGGGAAGAGATCGACGGGGTGCAGATCATCCCCGTCAGGAGACTCTCGGAAGTGCTCGATATTTTTGCGTAGAGCGGCACCTGCAAAATCCCGTCATTTTGGCGTGTTCCAGGAGTCCTGGTTTTTTGGCAGTTGCTGATGATCATCGATGAACCTGACCTGATGCGGCAGGGCATCTCCCCAACGCCAGAGCACAAGGTTTTTAGCACCTTCCGCTGCGTTTTGTGCATAGGATGGCGTCAAGACTCCCGCCTTGTTCTCTTTTATTAAAAATTCTGACATCATCCAGGTAGGGGGCAGCTGGTTATTGGCCTTCTTATAACGAAAATCGCATGCCATCCCGGAAAGAGTCACTTTTGCCAGATCCCGGCCTTCAGGAGTCGTTAAATCAACAATATCGCTTACATCGATCTCATAGGCGCATAGCATGACTGGCTGTGGTCTGTGCGGAAGTCCCGCCTGATGGTATTCAGCAAGAGCGCCAAGAGGAGAAAGAGCCAGGTAAAGTGCGCTAGTGCCAATCGGGTTAAACCTGCCGCCGTGTCTTTGTGCACCTTCACCGGAAAGCGGATCAATGGCCCAATAGGGCTGGAGCGCTCTGTACGCCAATCCCCTTACGCGAGTGTCAGGCAAAGCCACCTTCCGCAAGTTCACTCAAATACTCAAGTACAGCATCAGCCATGCCGCGCTTGACTAAATCTTCGGCGGTTAGATCACCAAAACCCGGCAATTGCTCCGATCGATACCAGGCAAAGGCCTGCATGGGCGCGCCGCACCAGGGTTGCACTTTGTTCAGGATCAGCACGATATCACGCAAACGCTTTTGCGAGGCTTTGGAACGCACACGATTGTGTTTGGAAACCGAATCCTGGGAGAGGCCCGAAAAAGCAGCGACCTCTTTAATCGTGGTGTGAAATTGATCAGCGACTGCTTTGGGGCTTACAAAACCAGAATCATCAATGAGTCGAGCGGTTAATTGAGTCATAATGCCCTCTAAAAAGCCCATGAATATAGGCAAATAATGGGGCAATTATCAGGGAATGTCAACTATTTCTCTTCAATCTTTTTGCACTCTGATCAAGCGCGTATGCATCATCTCGGCTTGAAGAGCGCTGTCTCCCCTCTCCCTTTTACCACTCTTCGTCATCCCAGTCAGGATACTGTTGGGGAGCTTCACCACTTTCCGCCGTTATATCGGCAACATCCACTTCGCCGTCGGGATCGACCTTTTCCAGCAATACCTTGAACTCCCACCGATCGCCGAAATCAAACAGAAACCTCATGCTTGCCTTGATCGACAGGGACAACTCTCCGATGCTGACTTCATCGACGAATGCTTCGGCGTCACTCCCCCTCGGACACATATATTCTCTTCTGCATCCGCTTGTATCGTCAAATCTGAAAACGTAGAGATGGTCATTGTCAAAATCAAAGGCGTAAAGAATCACCTCAGCAAGATCCTCCAGCGTTGCCTGGTGATCAATGGCAATGCGTCGCCATGCCCTGCCAAGCGAGACTTTAAAGAGATAGACGCCAGGCCGCTCACTCTCTTCCTGCTCCAATGAGTAGCGGTTTTTCAGTTCCGGAAAATAGGGCTGAAACAGCTCGTAGAAGGCGCTGCCCTCATCTTCCCGGCCCATGTAAAAGAAGGGGTCAAAAGTACGCTTGGCTGGATTGCCGACACCCATGAGATCAAAAATAAACTCACCGGATTGGGTTAATTTCACTGTCGCTATTTTCCAGCCACCTCCGGTCTCCGGGATCCCATGCTCTATCTCGACAAGGCCGAACAGATCCAGGCCCGCCGCATAATCTCCAACCCTGTAGCCTTTCCGCTGCATAAACTCGTACTCGATCTCCCTCTTGCAAAGGCACTCCCGTTTAAACCAGTCGAGACGGATGATGGGTACCGAAAAAGCGCGCGCATTGGGATCACCGCACAGCCATGACTCCAGCAATGTGAAGTATTGCTCGGTAAAGTTCAGCTTGTCCCAGCTTGCTAGCGCCGCCGGATTCAGGTGTACGCGCTTTCTTGCTCCCTCTTCGGTGTAGTGGAAAAAACCCAGCAATTTTGCACAATGATACAAAATGGAAATATGAGGAAATCCTGATTGTTGAGGACGTTTTTGATCCTGCCTGATGGGGTTCGTCATTTTACTGTTGAGTTCCAGCAAATCTTTTGCCGAAAAGACCATCGTCTTCTTACTCACCAGTTCGCCGTCCGCACCAATGAAATCCAGCAAGCTGTGAAAATCCTGCAACGCAGAACCCGGTTGTTTCAAATTGATCGTAAATTTGTTGCTCATTATTGCGTCACATCACCCTGGTTATGTTTCATGAATTAGACTCCCCCCACACACTCCATACAAAACTATAAGCTCCCTCCGGGCGGCTATCTTATCTCATCCGGCGCCTCACAAATCTCCAATTTGTATGATCTCTAAATCTTCCACTTGATTCCATTCCCGGTCATTGGTCAATACATAGTCAGCGCCAGCGGCCAGGGCGGTTCCCAGCTGAATGGCGTCAGGTGTTCTCAAACCATAGATTGCGCGTAAATGTACAACCTCATCGGCGATGCTCATGTCCAGAGGGAGAAGCGTAAGATTATCGGAATAACTGAAGTACTCGCGATATTTGCGGGCCAACGGACGATTACCCTGACGTACGGGATGGGTGGTTATTTCGATGTAAGTGATAATGGAAGTGATGACCTGCGCATTACAACTGTAGACCTGATCGAAAAATGTCTGCATGGCGGGCAGATAATCGGGGTGATTTTCGAAATAATAGATAAAAGGGGATGTATCGACGAATATGATATCCCCATCTCGGAGCTTCAGCCCCATTCATCACGCTCCTGCCGAACATATTCCATGGCATCGATCTCTTTCCAGCTATCGGCGCCTAGTCCCGCAGCTTTGCGAAAATCAAGTTTATGGCAATCCGGCTTGCCTCTTTTTTGAACTGGAGAGAGGCGCGCCAGAGGCTTTCCAGCGCGTTCAATAATAATCTCCTCATGAAGCAGGGTGACGCGATTTAGCAATTCGCCCAGCTTCTGACGGGCTTCGACAGCAGTTACCTTGGTTTGCATCTTCACACCAGTATGATCATAATGATTGATATGATTATGCTGGATTTGCAGAGAAAGGGCAATGCTGGAAATGTCGACACAGCAATTCTAAATGTAGAAAGATACTCACCACGAAGCACACGAAGAGCACGAAGTTTGTGATTACTCAAAAAGCCCGTGTATTGTTCAAGTCTGCGCAGGGTAGGGATCAGCCTTTCAGGGACGCGTGAATACGTCCATGGTCGCTTCCGGCATCCTGCCTCTGGCGACATTAATACATCCATGTATGTCATAAGCTCTGATAAAACATCCCTGTTTTCGACCGCCATGGATGGAGGAAGTGCCGAAAACGCAGGAGCATTTATTCGGCGGAAGCCCTGAAAAGCAGACTCCCAACCCTGCTTACTGCACGGGGTTATTGAGATGTTACCGAAGTTTTTTGTATCCATTTGATTCTTCGTGGTCTTCGTGTGCTTCGTGGTAAAAATCTTTTAAAATGTCGGCACTCTATCTTGACGATCTGCTGGATTATGGCGAGGCGGAAGCTATCGCCATTGCAAAAAACAGGGGTGTTGTTGTGCTCATCGATGAGAAGAGAGGGCGAAAAATAGCCTTGAATATGGATATCAGGATCGTCGGTTTTCTCGGTATCCTACGATTGAACCATCACGCTGGCCACCTTCGGAAAAGTGAAATAGAAGCCATCCTGTTGCAGACAAAAGAACCCGGTTTCAGGTTATCCGCCAATCTTGAGCAGCAGTTTTTTTCATTGCTGTGAGTGTTTGGCATGCGGCGCAATGGCACCACTTATTGGCGCCCTGCGGTGTTGTTTGTTGTCGACTATTTTCTGTATCTACTGCTTTTTGTACAGTGCAGGCTGAAAACGCGCTACCCGCACCATGTTGTCCTCCACCTGCATGATCTCCACCGGGTAGCCGGAGAGCAGCAGGCTGATGTTTGCTTCGGGGATCGACTCAAGGTATTCCAGGATCAGTCCGTTGACGGTTTTCGGGCCGTCGAGCGGTAGTCTCCAGCCGGTGCTTTTCACCAGTTCACGCACGTTGGCATTGCCGCTGACCATGTAGCTGCCATCTTGTTGTAAATGCACCTCCTTGATCGAGGCTGTCGGATCCGTGGTGAATTCACCGACGATCTCCTCTACCAGGTTGGCGAAAGTCACCAGTCCCTGCAGATCGCCATACTCGTCAACGAGTAGTCCCACCCGCCGCCGGTCGCGTTGAAAATTAACCATCAGGGTGCTAAGCGGAGTGCCCTCGGGGATGTAATAGGGTGCTCTGCTGTGCTTGCGGATACTCTCCTTGCTGAGTCTCTTCTGCAGCGCCAGCTGCAGGCACTGGCGGCTGTGGATGGTGCCGATAATATTGTCAAGGCTGCCGTCAAAGACCAGGATGCGGGCGAAATGGGTGTGTTCGAGAAAATCCTCGATATCGCCATAGGGGTCCTGCAGGTCGATGCCGGTCAATTCATTGCGCGGCACCATGATATCTTCAGCGCTGGCCTTTTCCAGATCCAGAATGCCGATCAGCATCTGTTGGTCGCGATCGGGGATCATGGCGCCGGCCTCGTTGACGACGGTGCGCAGCTCCTCCTGGCTCAGTGAGGTTGAGTCATTGCCGCTGCCGGAGAGTCCCAGCGCCCACAGGTGCAGACGGGTGATGCGGTTGATGAACCACACCAGCGGGTAGAGGATTTTCAGCAGCAGGGTGTAGACATAGGCGGCAGGGAAGGCGATGGTCTCCGGGCGGCTGGCAGCGACGGTCTTGGGAATGACCTCGGCGTAGATCAGCACCACCAGGGTCAATAATCCCGTGGCTATGGCGATGGCTGGCTCGCCACCGAGCCGTAGAGCAACGATGGTGGCAAGAGCCGAAGCGAAAATATTGACGAAGTTGTTGCCGAGTAGAATCAAACCGATGAGACGGTCGGGTGTCTCGAGGAGCTTTTCAGCAAGCTGAGCTCCTTTGTGACCATGTTGTGACAGATGCCGCAGGCGATAGCGGTTGAGCACCATCAGGGCGGTCTCGGAGCTGGAAAAGAATGCAGAACAGAGTAGAAGAAACAGCATTATGGCAAACAGCATGCCGGTAGGTATGTCGCTCAACAGGGGTTACTCAAAGATTTAGTGAACCTCTATCAAATCGACTTTTTGAGGCTGTGTCAAGGTTGTGTTACCTTAGGTGCAATTCTTAATGTAGAAAAATACTCACCACGAAGCACACGAAGAGCACGAAGGCATTGTAACTTCTCAATAATCCTGTACATTTGCTGGGTTTACGTAGGGTCAGGACTAGCCTTTCAGGCACGTGTATACATCCTTGTTTTATACAGCCCTGAAAGGCTAGTACAACAGTGCATAAATATCTATAAACAGAAATAATTCTAAAAACGTCATTCCGGCGAAGGCCGGAATCCACAGCATCAGCCACTTACAGGTCGATACGGTAACATCTCAATAACCCCGTGCAGGAAGAAGGGTTGGGAGTCTGCTTTTCAGGGCTGTATAAAACAGGGATGTTTTATCAGAGCTTACATGGACGTATTCACGCGTCCCTGAAAGGCTGATCCCGA
>JAYELV010000006.1:0-6196 GCA_034717755.1 Pseudomonadota bacterium
CTGGCGACACTGATACATCCATGTATGACGTAGGCTCGAGTCGGCATCCATGCCTCCTACGTTTCTTACAGATACGCCCGCAAACAGCGACTTGGCTGGCCAATTGATCAGCAAGCTGAATAGTTACAAAATATCATCATTGATTAGCATAAGGCCGCAGCTCAAACTGCGGCCTTTTTTATTGTCTGTAGAGATAGTGCGTAGAAGGGCGCAATAAGCGACAGCGCTTTGCGCCGCACGGAAAGGTGCAATGCTGCAATACGTAGCGCTTAAGATGCACCGCAATCTATATTGACTCTCGCTCTGCCTGCATAGGAGAACCAAACATGCCTCTTCCAGCAGCCTTCATCGGGGTTGTATTGATCTGGTCAACCACGCCGCTTGCCATCAAGTGGAGCAGTATGGGCGCAGGATTTTTATTCGGCGTCACCTCGCGAATGGTGATCGGGTTGCTGTTGTGCGTGCTGATTTTGATGCTGACAGGACGCCGTTTGCGCCATGACAGGGTGGCGCTGCAAACCTATGCGGCGGCCGGGTTGGGCGTGTGGGTGACGATGATGTGTGTCTACTGGGCGGCGCTCTACATCCCGTCGGGGCTGATTTCAGTGGTTTTTGGCATTACCCCGGTTTTCACGGGACTCTTCGCTGTCATCTTGCTGGGAGAGCATGTATTTACCCGCTTCAAGATCGTCGGCATGATCATGGGTCTGGCGGGACTGCTGTTGATCTTTCGTTACAGCCTGGATGTCGGTTTGGCGGCGGGACTTGGTGTCATTGCTGTCTTTATTGGTGTGCTCGCACAGTCTGCCAGTGCGGTTATGGTCAAACGACTGCGGGCGGGAATCGCCGGAATTGAAACTACCACCGGCGCTTTGCTGGTGAGTACGCCGCTGTTTGTGCTCAGCTGGTGGCTGTTCGATGGCATTTGGCCGCAACAGCTTGAACCCCGGGCCATTTTTTCAATTCTCTACCTGGCTCTGTTCGGCTCGGTGATCGGTTTTATCGGCTACTATTATCTGATCAATCAGTGGCCGGCCAATCGCGTGGCGCTGATTCCATTGGTGACACCGGTGATGGCGCTGCTGATCGGTTATCTCTTCAATGCGGAAAAAGTAGGCGTTACTGAGATGGCGGGCGTGGCATTGATTCTTGCCGGTCTGTGGGCTTATGAGTTTGCAGGCCGCAGCGCAGCAGGGAAGGAGGCTGTAAAATGACCCGTCATCCAGTCAGAGGAGGGCAGGGCTACAGAAGATCACGCGCAATGAATGCCAGCTCGAGCAGCAAAAGAAACAGCGCTGCAACTGCACTATATGATGTACTAATCATCTCTGAATTCTATCAGTCTCTATCAGTCTGCAGTGGTACTCTTCTAGTTTTTATATGGGTGATTAACCATGATGAAAACAATCCGGACTACAGGCGCATCCTGGCCAGTCCTGGAGGCGCCCGCTAATGAAATTTCGACCTGAAAGTCTGGTCTGGAGTGGTTTCAAGGGGCTGGCATACAGCGCATTCGGCGCGCTGCTGGTGCTGGTGATCGGTCTCATCGTTTATATGAATAACCGTGCGGATCTCAATGTCTGGCACCTGGCGGATCTCGACGAAGAGTTCACGGTGGACTCGGAGGTGGAGACCTTCGAGGAATACCTGTCGCTCGAGGATCGTCTCTTCAAACAGCTCGACGAGTTGGTGTACGCGAAAATAGCACCTGAGCAGCGCTATGCAATCAACCGCTACAATCGTGGAAGCCTGACGGATCCAGAGGGTTTGTCGCCGAACTGGAACCGCAGTTTTGTGCTGCCAAAAGATGATCCCAAAGCGGCGGTGTTGCTGCTGCACGGGATGTCAGACTCTCCCTACAGCTTGCGCAATCTCGGCCAGCGTCTCAATGCTGCAGGCGCGTATGTGCTTGGCCTGAGAGTGCCCGGACATGGCACGGCGCCATCGGGGCTGGTGGAAGTTACCTGGCAGGATATGGCCGCAGCTGTGCGCCTGGCGATGCGACATCTGGCAGAGCACAGCAACGGCAAACCACTGTATGTCATCGGCTACTCCAATGGCGGCGCGCTGGCGGTGCACTACACGCTCTCCACACTGGATGATGAGACGCTGCCGAAGGTTGATCGCGTGGTTTTGCTGTCGCCGGAGATCGGTGTAACCCCGGCGGCGGCATTTGCCGTCTGGCAGGCGCGCCTGGGACACCTGCTGGGACTCGAGAAGCTTGCCTGGAATGACATCCTGCCGGAGTACGAGGCTTTCAAATACGGCTCCTTCGCGGTCAACGCCGGCGACGTCGTCTACCTGATCACCGGCGAGATCCAGAAACGCCTGAACGCGCTGGGAAGGGATGGCATGCTGAAAAATATGCCGCCTATCCTGGCATTCACATCGGTGATCGATGCGACTGTCTCAACTCCGGCGCTGGTCAACAATCTGTTCAATCGGCTGCCTGCCGGAGGACACGAGCTGGTGCTGTTTGACGTCAACCGTATCCAAGCATTGAAACCGCTGATGAAATGGGATCCGGTGAAGGTCGTCCAGGCGCTGCAGGCGGATCCTGGCAGGACATTTACCCTGAGTGTTGTAACCAATGAAAACTCGAACAGCCGCAAGGTGATTGTGCGCAGCAGGCGCCCCGGAGATAAAAAGCTGACAGATACAAGTCTTGGTCTCTCCTGGCCGGATGATATCTACTCACTGTCGCATGTCGCGCTGCCGTTTTCTGCAGATGATCCGCTATATGGAGGTCACCCGCCGGAGAAGAGTCCGGGGCTTCATCTTGGTGAACTCGCACTGCGCGGCGAGCGCGGCGCGCTGCAGATCTCCGCCTCATCGATGCTGCGCCTGCGGTGGAATCCCTTTTACCCCTATATGGAGGAGAGAGTAATCAAATTCCTTGATTTGGACAGTACATCGTCTGTGCAATAATGATCCTCGTTGAGAACCTATTTGGTCGTGTTATTTTATGCTCATGATTAAACTACATCCAGATGCACCCGCTAACAGTGACTTATTGGCTGATCTCAGAGGATACTGAATAGCTACGGTATGTTTTACAAGAGTGTTATTCATCCGGGTTCCAGTTCATCCTGATGACGATTATTTGCCGCAAAGCGGGAAGAAATCATCGTCTCCAAAGGCCTTCTCACACTGTCTGGTGGTGTAGGTATCCTCGGATGGAACCCACTTATTGAGCCGCTCTTCATTCTCCATGGAGAGAAGTTGGCGCGCTGCATCACAGGCATCGCTCTGCTGGCACTGGTTGAGTTTTCCGCAGCTCTTGATGACGATGTCACCGCAAGCAGTGTGATAGGCTCCGGCTGGAGGCATCGGGCAGGGTTGGAACAACGATTTATTGGCCATCCCCTCTTTGCACTGGGATTCAATCTTGCGACGGTCTGTCAGGTTAGCTGAGTTGTAGAAACCCTGCAGTTGATGAGCCAGCTGGCAGCTTTCGCTGAGAGCGCACTCTGTACGCAGGCCGCAGCTCTGTCTCTCCAGTACGGTGCAGGCATCGACCTGATCCGGTTGTTGTTGCGGGACGGATATCGCGCGTTGTACAGTCTGATCAGCTATGGCAACCCCTTTCTGTATGCGTAACACCCGGCCATCCTCCAGTCTGTGAACACCACTCCACAGCGGACGATTACCGCTCTCATTGATTATCTCAACCCGGTTGGTGCTGTTGTCGTAACGCAGTTCCTGTCCCTGGGTGGTTTTAGGCAGTGAGTACCATTCGGAGACGGCGGTTGTGGAGCATAGAAGGGCAACGAGGAGGAGCACGGATCTGATCATCATGAGTTCATACCAGGGGAAATTTGGAAGGGTGTTAGTATACCGATATCACAGATGTAGAAATAGTTGTGTTTGTGATCTGATGGAGACGACTATGGTGCGAAGTGACATCACACTTCAGGGGTAACTACGATGAAATTTGATAAGCATCAATTTGCAGCACTGCTACTGTTGTTCGTTTGCAGCACTCTGCAGGCGTCCAATGATCTGAAGAATCATCCCTCTCCCTACCTGGCGATGCACGGTGACGATCCGGTACAGTGGCGCGACTGGGGTGAGGCGGCTGTTGAAGAGGCGCGCAGCAGCGGCAAATTGCTGTATCTCTCCAGTGGCTACTTCTCCTGCCACTGGTGTCATGTGATGCAGCGCGAGAGCTATCAGAATAGCGAAATCGCCGAACTGCTGAACAAGTGGTTTATTCCGGTCAAGATTGATCGTGAACTGCAGCCCGCACTGGATGCCTACCTGATCAGTTTTGTCGAAAAAACCGAGGGGCATGCAGGCTGGCCGCTGAATGTTTTTTTGACTCCGGAGGGCTATCCGGTAGTTGGCATGACCTATGTGCCTGCTAAACAGTTCCAGTCGCTGCTGAACAAGCTGCATACGTTATGGAAGCAGGAACCTCGGCGGCTGCGAGATGTGGCGCTGTCGATCCACAAACAGATGCAATTGCTAAGCAGTATCAAACAGGCAACAACGCTTCCTGACGGGGATAAATTGCTGCAGCAGGCGATAAAGTCTGCATTGGCTGTTGGTGACGATCTGCAGGGCGGTTTCGGGCGCACCAACCATTTTCCGATGGCGCCGCAACTGCGGCTGCTGCTAGAGGCGCAGCGGCTTTATCCATCACCTGAGCTGGAGTCGTTTTTGCGCCTGACTCTGAACCAGATGGCGATAAAAGGTTTGCGCGACCACCTCGCAGGCGGGTTTTTCCGTTATACGGTTGATCCCGGATGGGAGACACCCCACTATGAAAAGATGCTCTACACCCAGGCGCAGCTGGTCTCTCTCTATCTACGGGCTGCAATTTTGCTGCATGAACCCCGCTATGAAGAGGTAGCGTCGGATACGCTCGATTTTGTGCTGCAGCATATGCGGGGAGATGACGGCGCCTATATCGCCAGCCTATCAGCCGTGGACGCAGAGGGTAACGAGGGTGGCTCCTACTTGTGGAGAGAGCATCAGTTACAGGAACTGCTGAGTGAGGAGGAGTTCAAACTTGCCACCCAACACTGGCTGTTTACCTTTGGTGAACAACTGCCTGGCCAGGCGCTTCCCCATGCCGGCGCCCTGATTGAAACCATTGCAAAAGAGGGTGGTGGATCCCCTCAACAGCTTGGTAGTGCGCTTGACAACATCCGCACAAAATTGATGCAGCAACGCAGCAGTCGTGAAGCCCCGCGTGACAGCAAACAGCTTGCCGCCTGGAATGGGCTGATGTTGACCGCATTCAGTGAGGCTGCGGCTCAATTGAAGAGGGACGACTATCGCAAAGCCGCTTCCGGGCTGGCGGCCTGGCTGACGACCTTGTGGGATGGTGAGCAGTTGCTGCGTTCCACGACAGATGGCAAAGCTGTCGGCACTGCCTCACTGGCTGATTATGCCTATGCTGCACAGGGCCTGAAAAGCTGGGCGCAGGTTTCAGGCGATGCCGGGATGTCGAAGCTGTCGCAACAGATGATAGCCGTTGCATGGCGGCGTTTTTTTACTCCCGATGGCTGGCGCTTGGGCGAGAAGTTGCTGATTCCGGGTCTCAAAGGCAAGCCGTTATTGTCAGACGGGCCGATGCCTGCGCCTTCAGCAATGCTCATGGGGATCACTGCAAGCAGCGGGCAGCAATTAGATCAGGCATTGAAGATGAGCGCTGAGAAAGTCTCGGAGAATCCATTCTGGAATGCAGGGCACCTGTGGCAGTTGTATGTGGCGCAGAAGTGATTGCATTTTTAACTGGCTGTGGGTTTCACACTTTAGAAATTGATTGATTTTTTTCCACAGATGCACACAGATAAACACGGATAGAAGATGAAAAACAATATCTTAAAAAGCAGCAATTCTTAATGCAGAGATATACTCACCACGAAGCACACGAAGACCACTCCCACATTTGACGCCACAATGAACTGTGGGAGCGGTCTTCTGACCGCGAAATGCAAGGGATTATTGAGAACATATAAGGCGTTATTGTAGCCAGTTATAACATCTCAAAAAGTCCGTGCAATAAATATTTGAGTATGCGTAGAATCGGGATCAGCCTTTCAGTAACGCGTAAATACGTCCCTGGTCGCTTCCGGCATCCTGCCTCTGGCGACATTAATACATCCATGTATGTCATAAGCTCTGATAAAACATCCCTGTTTTCGACCGCCATGGATGGCGGAAGTGCCGAAAACGCAGGAGCATT
>JAYELV010000007.1:0-3049 GCA_034717755.1 Pseudomonadota bacterium
CTGTTTTTTTAACCACTTATTTAACCACAGATAAACACAGATGAGGATATTTCTCGTTTTCGCTTCTGCGTGAGAATGCCGCCATTGCGAGGGAGCCTAAGCGACCGCGGCAATCTCAAGCAGATTGCCGCGTCGTTCCACTCCTCGCAATGACCGTGTTGCCGGATTTCGCTTACGCTCATCCTGTCTACGGGTTGTTCCTGCACGGAGTTAATGAGAAGTTACGTTTATGTTTGTATCAGCGACTATATTATCTGGAGAGTTAAGTGTTTCTTTTCCACGGAGATGAGAGAATAGCAAAAAAATGAATTGGAAGCGTATTAATGAATCCTGAATCCTGGATAGATCGATGGAAGGCGGGGCATATCGGTTTTCACCTGTCGCACACCAACCCGTGGCTTGAAAAATGCTGGCCGCAAGTCGCAGCCCCGGCCGGGAGCACTGTTTTTGTGCCGCTGTGCGGCAAGAGCCTGGATCTGTTGTGGCTGCGTGATCAGGGTTACGAAGTGATTGGTGTCGAGATTAGCCGTCTGGCCGTGAAGGACTTTTTTGCGGAGAATGCATTGCAGCCGCAAATCGATCATATCGAAAAATTCGAGCGTTGGCAGTGTGACGGGATTACGTTGCTGGTTGGTGATTTCTTTGATCTGGATGCCGGGATGCTGGCTGATGTTGCTTCGGTCTATGATCGTGCTTCATTGATCGCTTTGCCTGAGGAGATGCGTTTGCGATATGTGGAGAAGAAGAGGGAGTTGTTTGCTTCCGCTTTGCCGACGCTGCTGATTACGCTGGAGTATGATCAGCAGCAGATGAGCGGGCCGCCATTCGCTGTGGATTTTTCCGAGGTTGAGTCGCTCTACCGGCAGCGCTTCAGGATCAGTCAGGTTTGTTCCGAGGAGATCCTGGATGCCGAGTCGCACTTCAGAAGCAAGGGATTGACTTCGCTGATTGAAAACGTCTACCTAATGAAGCCAAAAGAAAAGTTTGCAGTAGGCAGCTAAATGAAAGTTTGCAGTCTTCAGTTGGCAGTTTGCAGCAAGACAACAAAAGAAAGTTGGCAGTTTATGTTTCATCTCTTTACTGCAAACTGCTTACTGACGACTTCAAACTTCTTTAATGTTGAGGTCTCCCCGGTTAACGAGTTCGGTCAACAGCGTCAGGCTTTGGGGATTCTGCAGCCATGACTGCAACTCTTGATAGGAGTATTCGTACTGTTCGCTGAGAAGTATGGCCAGATCAAGCGTGTCAGCTGACAGCGGGAAGCTCTCGCCGCCGGCAAACAGCAACAGGGAATCCGGCAGACGGGTGAAATAGATTTTAGAGTAGGGATGGCGCTTCAGTGGCATGCCTTGTTGAAGTTGCTGCAACAGCACCGTTTCTGTGATACTGCTCTCCAGCGGCGGAGGCATGAGGTTCTCCTTGGGTTCGCTGCTGAAACGGCCAAACCATGTGGCGAGTTCATCGTCAGAAAAAGCGAATGTCTGTCGCAGCATATTCCTGATGCGCCCAATGGCCTCTGCACTGATCTCTCCACTGTGTTGCCGGGTCTTGAGGTCAGGGTCGCTGTAGCGCTGCGGCGCTATTGATGAGAGGCGTTCTTCCAGCCAGTGCGTGCTTAGCTCGGTAGCCGAAGGCCCCTGAAATCCAACAGACCAGGTGATGCACTCGCCCTCGGCAATTCCCCAGTGTGCGACATTGGGCGGCAGGTAGAGTATGTCACCGGGTTCCAGCAGCCACTCCATCTGGGTGTCGAAGGTTTTGAGGATTCTGAGATCGAGATCCGGAATCAGGTCATCATCACCAACGGGCTGCTGATGAATTTTCCAGCGGCGTTTGCCTGAAGCCTGGATCAGGAAGACATCGTACTCATCTGAGTGCGGGCCGACAGACCCCCGGTCAGCTGCATAGCTGATCATGATATCGTCAATGCGCCACTGCGGAATGGCGCTGAATGCTTCCAGCAATGGCCGGATTTCAGGCATGTGTCTGTTCATATCCTGAATCAGCAGGGTCCAGTGTGATTCTGGAAGCTGTTCCAGTTCTGTGCGCTCAAAGGGACCCTGATGCGCCTCCCACGGGGTTTCTCCATGCTCGAGAATCAGGCGTGATTCCACATCCTGGCTGCCGCAGGCAAGCGTGAGCAGCTTCGATTTTGTGACCAGGTCAGCCGGCAGAGAGACGGCGCGGCGCATCAGCAGTGGTTTTTTTTGCCAATAACGGCGTAAAAAATCGTCATTTATCAGGGGACTAGGGAAAACCCTCATGTTGGTACCGCCAGGCTTATTCGGTTGTGTATAGAATACATCATGAAAGAGTACTAAAATAATGATGTACATTCATTTTTTTTCGTCTATAATTAATTGGAAGCTGGTTGGCGGTTCGTGTATAATGTCACCACTTCAGAAGAAACAATATAGTTTCCTAAACAAGAAAACACGGGGATTTACCAATGTCACAAGTAAACAAAAAACTGATCGCAATGATGGCGCCGCTGAGTCTGGTCGCTGCAGTTGCAATTACGCCTCTGTCAGCATCTGCTGCAGAATATCTTTCTGATTCTCAAGGTGAAGTTGTTGTCAACAACTACGATGAGTGCTGGGAAGTCTCTTATGGCTTGCCAACATGCCATGAGCTGAACTTCGTCTTCAGCGGCACCGGCCTGTTCGATTTCGACAAGGCAACCATCCGTCCTGAACTGGCGACACAGCTGGATGAAGTTGCCAGACAGGCAATGGGCATGAACTACAGCCGCATCGATGTTGCTGCGCATACCGACAGCAGGGGTTCTGATGAGTACAACATGGGACTTTCTGATCGTCGTGCAGCATCGACTGTTGATTACCTGGTAGGCCTGGGCGCTGATCCAAGCAAGATCAACGCTACCGGCATGGGTGAGAGCCAGCCAGTCGCTACCAACGAGACTGACGCTGGTCGTCAACTCAACCGTCGCGTAGAGATTCACGTTGAGTGATCTCTGACCTACGGGTTTTCAGGGCATTGATTCTGTCCTGAATAAAAAAGCCGCGCATTGCGCGGCTTTTTTGTGCCT
>JAYELV010000007.1:3149-6195 GCA_034717755.1 Pseudomonadota bacterium
AGATCTATTCAACAGCCTCCGCCTGTGACACGGCATTACCAATGTAGGTCATAGGTGTCAGCTTCAGCAACTCAGCCCTGGCATCTTCCGGAATCTCAAGTTTACCGATAAAATCGATCAGCTGCTGTTCGGTGATGCGCTGGCCGCGGGTCAGCTCCTTGAGCTTTTCGTAGGGCTTGTCGATGCCGTATCGACGCATCACAGTCTGAATCGGCTCGGCAAGCACCTCCTGGTTTTGTTTCAGATCATCGGCCAGCTTTTGCGTATTGACTTCAAGTTTTCCAATGCCTCTTTGAATGGATTGCAGGGCGATCAGGGTATGGCCGAAGCCGACGCCCAGATTTCTCAACACGGTGGAGTCGCTTAAATCACGCTGCCAGCGGGAGATGGGCAGCTTAGCCCCGAGATGGCCAATAATGGCATTTGCTATCCCCAGATTTCCCTCGCCATTTTCAAAATCGATTGGATTGACCTTGTGCGGCATGGTGGAGGAGCCGACCTCTCCCTGTTTCGTTTTCTGCTTGAAATATCCCAGTGAGATATAGCCCCACAGATCGCGGCAGAAGTCGATCAGGATGGTATTGCAACGGGCGGTTGCATCGAACAGCTCCGCAATATAGTCATGTGGTTCGATCTGGGTGGTGTAGGGATTCCATTGCAGTCCCAGCGATTCTACGAATTGTTGTGCAAATGCCTCCCAGTCCTTGTGCGGATAGGCGCACAGGTGGGCATTGTAGTTGCCCACGGCGCCGTTGATTTTTCCCAGCAGCGGCACACTCAGCATCTGCTGTTGCTGGCGGCGCAGGCGTGCAGTCACGTTGGCCATCTCCTTGCCGACGGTCGTCGGTGAGGCCGGCTGTCCATGGGTGCGCGACAGCATCGGCTGCGCCGCGTGTTCATGCGCGAGGGCGCTGATGGCAGTGGTGGTTTTCTCCAGTTCCGGCAGCAGTACCAGGTCGCGGCCGTCACGCAGCATCATAGCGTGGCACAGATTGTTGATATCCTCCGAGGTGCAGGCGAAGTGAATGAATTCGCTGACAGCCATTAACTCTGAAGAGTCGTTGATCTTCTCCTTGAGGAAATACTCGACCGCCTTGACGTCATGGTTGGTGGTGCGCTCGATCTCCTTGACGCGTTGAGCATCTGCTTCCGAGAAGTCATCAGCAATGCTGTTGAGAAAATTCAGGGCATCATTACTGAGTAGAGGGACTTCAGCGATCTCCTGATCAGCCGCCAGAGCCTGCAGCCAGCGCACTTCGACCAGTACGCGGTATCGAATCAGGCCATATTCGCTAAAAATAGCACGTAATGTTGTGGTTTTGTCGCCGTAGCGGCCATCGACGGGTGAGATGGCTGTGAGAGTGCTGAGTTCCATGAAGAGTGCTCAAAAGGGAAAGGCTAAAATTATATCATTTCCCTCATCACTGGTTTCTATGGTTAATCGGCTTTAACTGTCGAGATCAGTGATCCATTTTAAGTTGTCACATGAGATCAAATACGGTAGAGTGCGGTCATCCTGAGCTTCTATACGGGCTTTGCAGGATTCCTCTACTGTCTTCCTTGACAGTAAATGATCTACATTACTACACCACCAAATAGGTAAAGCGAGATGAGTAACAGAGTTGTGAAGTTAGTTTCTGTATCAGCGATTGCGTTGATGATGGGCATGGGCATTGCTGGAACAGCAGTTGCTGAGAAAGATGACCTGCATATGACAGTCAACAAGACTGCGTCAAGTATGACAACGACCATTGGCGACACCATCACCCTGAAAGCAGGGACGATGTTTCCAGTCGATGGTTCCACGTTATCAAAAGATGGCCAGGGCATCATCAATGAGCGCATCAACAAGTATCGCGGGCAAAGTCAGGTTTATGACATCACAGTGACCGGCTACACTGACAGCACCGGATCTGCAGAGCATAACCAGAAGTTGTCCGAAGCACGCGCCCAGTCCGTCGCAGACTATATTGCAGCACAAACTAATCTTACTCTCGACCAGATCGTAGTCACTGGTAAAGGTGAATCAGAAGCTGTGGCTACCACTCCGGAAGGAATGGCCAAAGAGCGTATTGTTGTGATTCATGTTGTTGGTAAGAAGCAGTAATCGCAGCGGGCATAGCGATAACCTTATTCAATGAGGTTGGCTTTTGTTATGCAAGCCTCCATTGACGATTTTTCGTTGGTGGAGGCTTTTTTTGTGATCAACTGATCAGAACTATTCTCTTCTTGAAACGTTCAGAGAGTCATCTCTCGCCACTCTCCAGGCTGAAGCCCTTCTAATTTCCACTCTCCAATTTGTGTACGGATCAAGCGCAATGTCGGCAGGCCGACCGCTGCAGTCATACGCCTCACCTGGCGATTGCGCCCCTCCCTGATTTTGATCTCCAGCCAGCTGGTGGGGATCGATTTTCTAAATCGTACGGGCGGATTACGCGACCACAGGTTTTTTGGTTGATCGATGGTGCGTATCTTTGCCGGCAGGGTAGGGCCGTCTTTGAGCGTGACTCCCTGCTGCAGGCTGGTGATTTGCTCTGTGTGCGGGATACCTTCAACTTCCACCAGGTAGGTTTTCCAGGCTTTGTAGCGTGGATTGCTGAGGCGCTGCTGCAACTTGCCGTCATCGGTGAGCAGCAGCACTCCTTCGCTGTCGCGATCGAGTCTTCCGGCAGCATAGACTGCAGGAATATCGATATAGTTCGCCAGGGTTTGACGCCCTTCGCCATCGGTAAACTGGCTCAGCACCTGGTAGGGTTTGTTGAACAGGATTAATCGGGACATCGATGAATGGAGCTAAATAAAGTAATCTGGAACGAGGCTGGCGATTCTCAATGTAGCGATAGAGTGTCGACATCTTAAAAAACTTTTACCACGAAGCTCACGAAGACCACGAAGAATCAACTGGTTACAAAAAAATGCCGTAACTTCTCAATAACTCCGTGCAGGAAAAACCTGTAGGCCGGATGAGCGGAAGCGAAATCCGGCAACCCAAAGCCGGATGACGGCGCTGGAAGATCCGTATTGAATCAAAGATCGGTGAAAGCGC
>JAYELV010000008.1:0-6186 GCA_034717755.1 Pseudomonadota bacterium
GGTCTCTTTGGTCAGCTGTTTCTGCTGCTTCTCTCCCTCCCACTGCAGACACTCTTCGGGTATTTCATCCAGGAAGCGGCTCGGTTCGCACAGTATCCACTCGCCATAACGTCTGCGGCGTCTGGCGAGGGTCATGACCAGCTGGTGGCGGGCGCGGGTGATGCCGACATAGGCGAGGCGGCGCTCCTCCTCGATGTTCTCCTCTTCGATGCTGACACGATGCGGCAGTAGTTCCTCCTCCATGCCCACCAGGTAGACCAGCGGAAATTCGAGCCCCTTGGCGGAGTGCAGGGTCATCAGGGAGATGCGTTCGCCGTCATTGTCTTCATCCTGACGTTCGAGGATATCGATGAGCGTCAGGTGGTTGACCAGTTCGTGCGGTTCGTTTTTTGCATCCTGCTGCAGTCGCTGCAGCCACTCCAGCAGTTCATCGATGTTGTCCCAACGGCGCTGCGCCACGGTTTCCGAGGAACTCTTCTCTCTCAGAATCGCCATGTAATCGATTTCATTGAGCAGGTTTGTGAGCGCTTCGGCTGCACCCAGTTCAGCGGTTTTACGTTGCTGGCGTTGCATCCAGTCAAAAAAAGTTTGTAGGATTTCGCGCCGTCTTGCATCCATGCATTCGTTGAGTCCGAACTCGCCGCAGGCGCTCAGCAGGCTGATGTCACGCTGGTTGGCGTAGGCGCCGAGCTTTTCCAGGGTCGCAGGCCCGATTTGACGACGCGGTACATTGATGATGCGCAGGAAGGCGGAGTTATCGTCAGCATTGGCAATCAGACGCAGAAACGCCATGGTGTCCTTGATCTCTGCGCGGCCGAAGAATGACTGGCCGCCGCTGAGGAAGTAGGGCAGGTCATGCTGGCGCAGCGCCTTTTCAAACAGGCGCGCCTGGTGATTGCCGCGGTAGAGTATGGCAATGTCTCCCAGCGCTCTTCCCTGGAATTTTTGCACCAGGATGTCGGAGATGACGCGCTCGGCTTCGTGCTCCTCATCCTTGCACTGCATCACCCGAATGTTGTCGCCGGGTCCCAGCGCGCTCCACAGGCGTTTTTCAAACAGGTGTGGATTGTTGGCGATGAGGGCATTGGCAGCCTGGAGAATGGTCTCTGTCGAGCGGTAGTTCTGTTCCAGTTTGATCACTTTCAGGCGAGGGAAATCTTTCTTCAGCTGCAGCATGTTTTCCGGGTTGGCGCCGCGCCAGGCGTAGATCGACTGGTCATCATCACCGACCACCGTCAATGCCTGGCGAATTCCGGCGAGATGCCGGATCAATGCATATTGACTGAGATTGGTGTCCTGGTATTCATCGACCAGCAGGTATTGCAGCCGTCCCTGCCAGCGCTGCAGAATCTCTGCATTGTCATTGAAGAGTTTGACCGGGAGCCAGATCAGGTCATCGAAATCGACGGCGTTGTAGGCACGCAGGCTGCGTTCGTAGGCGCCATAGCAGAGAGCGGTATGCAGGCTCTGCTGGTCATCGGCAGCCGCTTCGGCCAGCGCTGGAGTGAGCATCATATTCTTCCATGTGGAGATCTGCCAGCGCACCGCACTGACATGCTCGGCATCATGTTCATGCAATAACTCTTTGACCAGCGGCAGGGTGTCCTGTTCATCCAGCAGTGTGAAGCCGGATTTCAATCCTGCATCCCGGTATTGCTGGCGTAGAATATTGAGTCCCAACTGGTGGAAGGTGCTGACCCGCAGCCCGCGGCTCTTGCTGCTGTCAAGCAGGCCGCTGACACGCCCCTTCATCTCCCTGGCGGCCTTGTTGGTAAAGGTGACAGCGAGAATATTTCTTGCAGGAATTCCCTGTTGCTCAATCAGCCAGGCGATTTTACGGGTAATGACGCCGGTTTTTCCGGAACCGGCGCCTGCCAGCACCAGCAGCGGGCCGTCAAGATAACGCACCGCATCCATCTGCTGCTCATTGAGTTGCATCCTGGCCATGATTTAGTCGCAGCGTTCCTGGTAGGTGATGTTATTATCGTCAAATGAAGAGCAATGATTATATGTGATTTCTATTTATGCGTAGTGATAACAACAATCCACGGGAATCCTGGCGGGTTTTCCAGATTATGGCCGAGTTTGTCGAGGGCTTCGAGAAGCTGGGATGCATTCATCCGGCCGTGAGCGTTTTTGGTTCTGCAAGAACGCCGCAGGATAATCCCTGGTATCAAAAGACAGTTGAAATTTCCCGCCTGTTGTCTGACAGCGGTTTTGCGGTGGTCTCCGGCGGTGGTCCCGGAATCATGGAGGCGGCCAACCGCGGTGCACAGATGGGCAAGTCCCAGAGCATTGGCGTCAATATCGAGCTACCTCATGAGCAGTTGGGTAATCCTTATCAGGATGTCAGTGTCAATTTTAAACACTTCTTTGCCCGCAAGGTGATGTTTGTCAAACATGCTGTAGCCTATGTGGTGATGCCCGGCGGTTTTGGCACACTGGATGAATTCGCCGAGATGTTGACCCTGATCCAGACGGGCAAGAGTCGTCGTATTCCGATTATCCTGGTCGAGTCTGAATTCTGGAGCGGCTTGCTGGCGTGGTTTGAGGAGGCTCTGAACGGCAACGGCATGATCAGCCCTGAGGATATGGATCTGATCCAGGTGATCGACGAGCCAAAACAGGTGGTGGATGCGATATTCCAGCACTATGAAGGCCGCAGTCTCGAGCCCTCGGCTGAAGAGCAGGAGATGCTGCTAAGGCTATAGGCATTTCACCTAAAACCTAAAACCTAATACCTAAAACCTATCTCTTTAACTGGAAATACATTATGAAACTCCTTTCTATTGGCGCAGTCGCACTGTTGTCTCTCTCCTCTGTTGTGGTTGCTGAACCTGAGGCCCTCGAAACCGAGAGTGTCAAGATCATCGAGGGTGAGCGAATCGATATCTATGAACATCGCGACAAGCAGGGCCGCAACAGGGTGGATATTGCCCCGAAACGCACCATGCCTTACACATTTCTCGGCGGTGAGGCCGATGTTGAAGATGCAGCGAGCCGCCCGGCCGGAGATTCGCCGGATGCGCCAACCCAGATGTGGTCCATCAAGAAGTGGTGACATCTGCTGCAACTCCGGACTCGAGTCGAGAGGGAGTGCTGCAGCAGATCATTGAGTGGACAGGCCGCAGTGTCTCATGGCTGACACTGCTGATGGTGGTCGTCACCTTTATCGTGGTTGTGCTGCGCTACACTTTTGACCTCGGCTGGATCTGGCTGCAGGAGTCGGTCACCTATATGCATGCAGCGGTCTTTATGCTCGGCATCTCCTATACGCTGAAGCATCAGGGACATGTGCGGGTCGATATCTTCTACCGGAAATTCAGCCGACGCGGACAGGCAATCGTCGATCTCTTCGGCACGCTGTTTTTGTTGATTCCGGTTGCGTCGTTCATCCTCTGGTCAAGCTGGGATTACGTCTTTCAGTCATGGAGCGTTCTCGAAGGCTCGCGTGAGGCAGGTGGATTGCCGCTGGTGTTTCTCCTCAAGACGTTGATGTTATTGCTGCCACTGCTGCTGCTGGTGCAGGCAGTTGTGATGCTGCTGCAATCCTTCTCGGTGGTGCGTCGAGACGATGGCTGAATTGTTGCCTCTGTGGCTTTTTGCTGCTGTCTGCGTGGTGTTGCTGCTCGGCTATCCCGTGGCTTTTGCACTGGGTGGAACCGCACTGCTGTTTGCCTATGCGGGCAGCCTTGGCGGCTACTTCGACAGCGCCTTTCTGGCGGCGCTGCCTAACCGTCTCTACGGCATCATGATCAACGAGACGCTGATTGCGGTGCCGCTGTTCGTCTTTATGGGCGTGATGCTGGAGCGCGCTAAAATTGCAGAAGATTTGCTCGATGCCATGGCGGCGCTGTTTGGGCGTATGCATGGCGGGCTGGGGATCTCGGTGACACTTGTCGGTATGCTGCTTGCCGCCAGCACCGGCATCGTTGGCGCGACTGTGGTTACCATGGGGTTGTTGTCGCTGCCGACGATGCTGCGCCGCAACTACGACCCCACTGTTGCAACGGGCATTATTTGCGCCTCGGGAACCCTCGGGCAGATCATTCCGCCATCGATCATTCTGGTGCTGCTGGGCGATGTGCTCTCGTCCGCCTATCAGCAGGCGCAGCTGGATATGGGGGTGTGGTCGCCGGAAACGCTTTCAGTCGGGGACCTATTTGTCGGTGCACTGATTCCCGGATTGTTACTGGTATTGTTGTATATCCTCTATCTGCTGGTGTTGGGGATGGTGCGTCCGCAGCGTGTGCCGGCAATTCCCGAACAGGAGAGAGAGGCGGGTGGTGGCTGGTTTGCCGTCGCCAAAGCGCTGCTTCCTCCGCTGGCGCTGATTTTTGCTGTACTGGGCTCGATCCTGGGTGGTTTTGCCACGCCGACTGAAGCAGCCTCCGTAGGCGCTATCGGCGCCATGCTGCTGGCGGCAACGCGTCATAAGCTCAATCGGGAGACTCTGCGGGAGGTGACGCTGGAGACCACCAAAGTGACCAGCATGGTGTTCATGATCCTCATTGGCGCATCACTGTTCTCACTGGTGTTTCGTGGTTTTGGCGGTGATGAGCTGATCGAAAATTTTCTCAGCGAGATGCCGGGCGGAGTTGCCGGCGCCGTCATCATCGTCATGCTGGTGATGTTTCTGCTGGGTTTTATTCTTGATTTTATCGAGATTACCTTCGTCGTGGTGCCCATCGTCGGCCCGATCCTGCTGGCGATGGGGCTCGATCCCATCTGGCTGGGGGTGATGATTGCACTGAATCTGCAGACTTCGTTTCTGACACCGCCGTTTGGTTTTGCGCTCTTCTATCTGCGTGGCGTGGCTCCGCCGCAGGTGACAACAGGGATGATCTATCGTGGCGTGATTCCATTCATCATGATTCAGTTGCTGATGCTGGGAATGCTGGCGCTCTGGCCGCAGCTGGCGACCTGGCTGCCGCACCAGATTCTGAAGTAGATTTTGCTTTTCGCGGTCAGAAGACCGCTCCCACATCACGTTGCGACTGTGTAGTTTGTAGGAGCGGCCTTCCGGCCGCGATCAGGCTGATGTCACTCTTCCCATCGATCTGCTGCGTGGTCGTCGCTGTCACGCGCATCCACCCAGCGTGACGAACCATCCTTGAGCATCTCTTTTTTCCACAAGGGGGCGCGGGTCTTGAGGTAGTCCATGATGAAAGCGCAGGCCTCGAAGGCGTCATGACGATGACTGCTGGCGATGCACACCAGCACGATCTGGTCGCTGGGAGAGAGCTCGCCGACACGATGGATGACGGTGGCATCCTGCACTTCCCAGCGTTGCGAGGCTTCGCTGACGATTTTCTGCAGCGCCTTGTCGGTCATTCCGGGGTAGTGCTGCAGCGTCATGCCGGAGACTGAATCATCGAGATTCATATCCCTGACCAGGCCGACAAAAGAGACCGTAGCGCCGATATCCGTGCGTCCATCACAGATCGCCTGCAACTCCCTGCTGACATCGAAATCCTGTTCCTGGACGCTTATTCTGCTCATAACCGGATTCTCAATCAATCTGTGAACTGACTCAAATAGTAACTTCTCAATAATCCCGTGCAATTCGCGGTCAGAAGACCGCTCCCACAGTTCAATGTGGCTTCAAATGTGGGAGTGGTCTTCTGACCACGATACAAATGCGATAGCATTTTACTCACATGCACGGGATTACTGAGGAGTTACCTCAAATAATCGCAGGTTGGGTTAGCGCAGCGTAACCCAACATATTCCGTGGCTTGTCGGGTTACGCTATCGCTAACCCGATCTACATATATTCTGCTTATGATGATCATCCACCCGTCACAGGTGGAAAAAAGGCGATTTCATCACTGTCACCGATAGCGCTGTCGAAACCGGACATCTCCTGGTTGATTGCCACCAGTACTCTGCCGCTTTCGAATTCGCTGCTCCAGGGCTCGCCACGATCCTGTAGATGATCCACCAGCTGCCTGACGGTATTCATATCCTCGAGTGAAAGCTCTTCAGACGATGTTTTCAGCTGCTCGCCGAGGCGTGCGAAATAGAGAACTGTTGCCATCAAAACACCTGTTTTAGAGTAACTCGGAATAGGGGATATAGGCCAGCTTGTCACCCATGGCGACTGTGGAGCCCTCTTCCAGCACGGCAAGGCCATGCGCCCAGCTGGTCGAAGAGAGCACTCCGGAGCCCTGGTGATCGTAGATG
>JAYELV010000009.1:0-1366 GCA_034717755.1 Pseudomonadota bacterium
GTGATAAGGTGCTTATGATTGACGCACGCAACATCTACCGCAAGGTTACCCGCAAGATATACGACTTCAGCCCCGAGCAGCAGCAGAACCTGCTTGCTATTGTCTGGCTCTATCGCGGCCAGACCGATAAGTATCTCGATCTCATCTCTGGCTACTGCCGTCGTACACTTGATGAAGGTGCGGGCTGCTTCAGCACAGCGGACGAGAACGGCGAAGCCATCCGGCCGCTGCCGGACTTCGAAGCCGCGCTCGATGTCCTGAACGACACACTACAACCTTTCATTGGCACGCTGGATGATGACAGTGCGCATGCAGAGGTGCAGAAGGAGCTGGCTGAGGCGCTGCCTGCTTTCCATGCTGACATCAAAGCGTTCCAGCAAGCCCTCACCGAACAGGAAGCGGCGTGGAAACAGCAGAAGACCACCAACGGCAACCTCAAGCAGACAGTCGAGCGTCTTGCCCCACTGGCGGAATCGAGCCGAGACCTCATCAAGCAGACCGACCTGCTCTACAAGCTTGCTTCGCGGCTCTTTGAGACACTTCAGCAAGCACCCTCACCCCGACCCTCTCCCAGCGGGAGAGGGGATAGGAATGGCCGTGGAGAGTTACGTAAATGCCTGAAAGCCCTGGACGAGGGCCGCCAACAGGCCGTCGAGCAGCTCAAGCAGGTGCGCTACTTCTGGCGGCAGGCTTATTGGCTTACCGAGCGTTTTCCGGATGCTGAACTGTGCAATGTGGAGGGGCTGGTTAAGCTTGTGGATCGTACCGAGATTGCGGCAAACGACTGGAGCCTGACTCCCGGGCGCTACGTCGGCGTTGCTCCTGAGGAAGAGGATGAGGACTTCGACTTCGAGGAAGCTCTGCGCGGGATTCATGTGGAGCTGGAAGACCTCAATGTCGAGGCGGTGAAACTGGCTGCGACCATCAAGAAGAACTTTGAGGAGCTGGGGATATGAGCAAACTCTCGAAGCAATTGCCTGACGATTACGCCGTGCTTCTGGCAGAAGTGAAGGAGCGCATCAGGTCAGCCCAATACGAAGCCCTAAAAGCGGTTAACAAGGAACTGGTCGCGCTTTACTGGGACATCGGCAAGCTGATTGTCGAACGGCAGGACAGAGAGGGCTGGGGCAAATCCGTTGTCGAGCGATTGGCCAATGACCTGCAAAATGAGTTTCCCGGTGTTAAGGGATTCTCAGTCCAGAATCTCTGGTATATACGGCAGTTTTATCTGGAATATCATGACAATGAAAAACTCCAACCACTGGTTGGAGAAATTGGCTGGAGCCATAATCTGGTCATCTTCCAGCGCTGCAAACCCCCTATGGAGCGTGAATTCTACATCCGCATGACCTGCAAATTCGGCTGG
>JAYELV010000010.1:0-1364 GCA_034717755.1 Pseudomonadota bacterium
CTATCTGTGTTCATCTGTGGATAATTCTTTCTATGCCATTCCCAGGATATGGTAGCCGGAATCGACATAGAGGACGTCGCCGGTGATGCCGGAGGCGAGATCCGAGCACAGGAAGGCCGCGGCATTGCCGACTTCCTGAATGGTGACGTTTCGGCGCAGCGGCGTTTTTCCCTCTGCTTCCGACAGCATTCCCTTGAAACCGCTGATGCCCGCCGAAGCGAGGGTGCGGATGGGGCCTGCAGAAACAGCATTGACGCGCGTGCCCTCAGGGCCGAGCGAGTCCGCCATGTAGCGCACGTTGGCTTCCAGGCTGGCCTTGGCGACTCCCATGACGTTGTAGTTGGGAACGGTGCGCACGGCGCCCAGGTAGCTCATGGTCAACAGTGAACCGTTGCGTCCCTGCATCATGCTGCGGCCAGCCTTGGCGAGTGCTGCAAAACTGTAGGCGCTGATGTCGTGTGCGATGGCAAAGCCTTCGCGGGTCACGGCATCGACATAGCTGCCTTCGAGCTGATCCCTGGGTGCGAAGCCGACCGAGTGAATGATGCAGTCCAGTCCATCCCAGCTTTTCCCAAGTTCGCTAAAAAGCGTCTCGATATCATCATCGGAGCTGACATCCAGCGGCAATACCAGGCTGGAGCCGAACTCTTCGGCAGCCGCTTCGACACGACTTTTGAGCTTGTCGTTCTGATAGCTGAAGGCGAGTTCCGCGCCTTCTCGATGCATCGCCTGGGCGACACCGTAGGCGATGGATTTTTTACTCGCCACACCCACGATCAGCACCCGTTTATTGTCAAGAAATCCCATAATCACTAAACCTGTTGAAATGAATGATACATTGCCGTTAAAGTTACGCGAATTATCGCAAGAAATAAAGATATTCTCACCTGTGGCAGCAATTCTAAATGTAGAGAGATACTCACCTCGAAGCACACGAAGAGCACGAAGGTATTTTTGTGTCCGGTTGATTCTTCGAGGTCTTCGTGTGCTTCGTGGTAAAAATCTTTTTAAATGCCTCTCTTTTGTTGCTATTTTGCTGCTGCTTAGCGGCTGCAAGGAGGTGTGGAACAATCCCTACCCGGCAAAGGATGACGGCGCCAACATCTACTACAGCTCTTTTGACGAACGCCCCAAGCATCTCGATCCGGTGCGCTCCTATACGTCAAGTGAGTGGGCTTTTCTTTCGCAAATCTATGAGCCGCCCTACCAATACCATTTTTTAAAGCGCCCCTACAAAGTGGTTCCGCTGACAGCGGCCGCCATGCCGCAGATCCTGCGCCTGGACAAAGATGGCAATGAGTTGGCTGATGAAAATGAAACACCGGCTTACACGGACTACATCATCCGCATTCAGCCTGGCATCC
>JAYELV010000011.1:0-6137 GCA_034717755.1 Pseudomonadota bacterium
GTCGTCGGATAAGGCCTTGGTTAGCGCTGCGATATGTTCAGCCTTGTATGCGGCGAACCCGCTTAGGGCTTTCAAATAGGCCGGAGGCAGGAGGGTGTCCTGCACCTCCAGTTGAGTGAAATCCTGAGATCCGTGAGGTGCTCCGGTATGGCTGACGGCGATACGTCCACCAGCTTTGAAAGCTGCTTTCAGCTTCGCACTTGTGCCGTCGATGACACAGTGGGCTGCGGTCAGAAATTGATGGGTATTGATCTTGGTAGCACTGCAAAGATCCCCTGGGCCGGCGTTCAGCAGGACCACTGCTGCATAGAGCTCATCATTGTCCACTTCGCCACCGATCAACGCAAAACCGGTTCCCACCGGCGCCAACCAGAGCATGAGGGTGAGTACGAACGCCTTGGGGAGTACATTCGATAATCCCCCTTGATCCTTCTCGATTAAAGGGGCGAATAAAAATGTGCTTCGATTTGTCGGGAAGCGGCAACGTTCAACTATATTATCGCGTTCAGATTGCAGAGGGAGCTTCATAATGTATCGATTACAAATAAACAAAGAATAGAAATTAGCTTGCGGTTGAGGATGTTCAAAACTTCTGCAAACTGTATTGACGCCCATTGAACAAATCCCGGGTCAATGTGATCAATGCTTGTACCCACTGCGCAGTTTCTGCGCAGGCGGCGTCATTGCCGGAGTTTACGCTTTGTTCATCTCCTTGATGACACACTTTCCGTTCTCCCTCATCACCGACAAAATACATCCCCGGTAAAGGCCGCAAGGCTATGCCCTCCGGTGCTTTGCTCATGCGCATCAGGGAAGGCTGTTGATTGCCTAGCATATCGAGGATCATCAGCGGCAGTTGATAGACGGGGACATCGCCTACCTTCTGCGGGCCTTTTTGACCATCAATAATGATCAATGGAGTGGCTACCAGGGTGTAAAACATCTCGGCATTGAATTTTGAACGGTTATCAAACAACAGTCCGCTCTCGGTAAATCCATCGAAGTTTGGTCCAAGAAAAGGAAGGTGATCGCCAAACAGAACGATCAGTCCATGCGGATCCCGTGCACGCAGAATTTTTAGAAAGGCCATCAATTCGCGTGATTTGTAATAGATGGTATTGGCGTAGTCCTGCACCATCTTGCTTCCACTGCTGGCTTCAATGACCGCAGGCCGTTGTGCATTCAACGGATAGTCGAGGTGGCCGAAAATGGTCAGTATGTAGTTGAATACCGGCTGTCCAGCATCGATAAGCGGGCCGGTTTTTTCCATGACCTGGCGATACATGGAACTGTCACTGAGGAAATCCCTGTTGATATCGTCTGAAACAAAATCGTTGATGGACCAGTAGGTGTCAAAACCAATCCTTTGATATGCATTGACGCGGTTCCAGAATGCAGCAATGTTCGGGTGAGATGCAATCGTACGGTAACCTTCGCTGTCCAGCAGTCGCGGCAGACAGGGAACATCGTGGCGCAAGCCGCCCTCGAAAAATACCGAATCTTCTGTTACCGGAAAGCCGCACAAAACCTCGAACTCGGTATTCGCAGTATAGCCACCGAAAACGGGAGAGAGCGCATGTGAATTACCTGTCTCACGCCACAGAGCCCGAAATTCGGGATCCAGCGGATCATCGGAGAGCCCGGCAGCAGTCAATAGAGAAGGCTCCCAGAAAGATTCCAGCACGATGACATGAACATTCCGCTGCAGCATATTGTTTGCAGGTGGAGGAAGTGACTGCATGGCGGGATTCTGCTGCAGTTTGGTCATAGCCGATTCAACCTCCTCAGGCGTGGGAGGATTTTTTCCATGTGCGAGATATCGGGCCGTCTCCTGCATCAAATGGATCAGCAGGCCGCGGTCTTCGAAGTTGCCGCGCTGGTTCCATACAACATTTCCAAACCAGTCGTCCATAGCATGCACGACCGGAACAGGCGTCACAATGAGAGCAGCGGCTGCGATGCTGACACTACTCAGCAATATCCAGGTACGTGTACGGCGCCAGGCGATCATGGCAATGAGCAATAGCAGAGGAATCGCCACGATAGCTATTATTGCAAATAACTGCCACCCTTCGAGTAACAGAAACAGGTTGCGTACAGCGAGAAAATCATCCGGCATAATTGGGCCGCCAAGTACGACAATTTTTCCTGCATTACTCAGATGAATGACAGTCATCACTACGGCGACAGTTGGTAGATACCAACAGAGATTGCGGGTGATACCGTAGAGAATCGCGCCCAGAATCAGGTTGGCGGCCAGGTCACGCGGGATGGCCTGATCATACAGAGAAACATTGAAAACCTGCTGAGTAATGAACTGCATCAGGCCGTACCAGAGCAAAACAAAGCCCATGGCAACTATCCATCTTATGATGCGTGATTGTGAAGATGATTGCGTTGACATGGAGTAACTGGAATCCTGCAGGATGTTCCCGGAAGGCTGATCATCTGCTCAGCGTGACTCTCGTGGAACTGACATGATGGTGAAGAAGTCGGAATTAGCCTGGTGCGATGAATGACAGGTTAGCAGTTGCAAATATTCAGATGGTGCTACCAGCTTAAATCAGCACTATTCTCTTACCTGCTGATTGCTTTCGCCGCACGCATCAACACGCCTGGATTATAGATCGAGTCATGCACCGGCAGCACCTCTTTATCGGTCTCAAAGAGTCCGTAAACTGCCATTTGGGCACAGCGCACCGAGTATTCGACGGTAAAGACACAGTCATCTTCAACTTCGGCAAACTGTCCCAGGAACGCAAAGTTGGTCGCCCCGTCAGGCAGAACCTCAGGACGGTCGCCCTCGGCGCGCGGCATAAAGAGGCTGTCGATGAAAGGCATGGCGACAGGAATGCAATTGACTTTACCAGCATCGACGACCGGCTTCATCAACTCCTGAATCTTGAGGTGATACCACAACTCTTCCAGCATCTCTTCGCCGTTGCACTCCGACATCTTTTTCTTGACATAGTTGCCCTCTCTGTCCGGGTAGAGGCCGTAACCCCAAAAGACCAGCACGTCGTCCGGCTGGTTGGGGAAATGCGGCTGGCGGGCAATCACGATTGACATCAGCCAGTTGGAATCGATCATCGTCACCAGTCCACCGGTGCCATCGGTATTGCCGGAAAAATTTTCCATATACTCATGAAAAGTGTCATCTTTGAGCGTCGCTGTAAAGGAGTACCATTTTTGCAAATCGATATTATCGCTGAAGACCCCCGGATTGCCGAATGCGTCATCTTTGGCGGCGATTTTCTCCCACAGCATCCAGGCGCCCGAGGATGATTTCTCTTTTAGCACCGCTGCCCTTGACCATGAGCCATTATCACTGCTTTCGGTGATCGAGCCATTGGTGATGAAGACGCAGTCATCCTCCCTCAGCACAATCTCATCTTCAGCACCACGCTTATCGACTACCTGTAAAGCCGTCGCTGTTTTGCTGTCAGCAGAGAGATTGAAATCAATATCGACGACCTGGGTATTCATGTCGAAATGCACCCCTCTCTCCTGCAAATAGAGCTTCATCGGCAGGACAACGGAGTGGTACTGGTTATATTTTGTGCGCATCACGCCGCCAAGCTTGTGCAGCCCCTCGACAAGGTGGATGAAACGCTTCATATAGCGCCGCATCTCAGCCACGCTGCTCCACTTCTGAAATGCAAACATCGAGGTCCAGATATACCAGTAGTTGGTTTTGAAAAATCCCTCGTCGAACCACTCCTCGATGGTCTTGTTATCCAGTAAACTTTCGGGAACAAAAGTCAGTTTCAGAAGATCCGCCTGATCCGACAGGTCGAGGCCGAAACTGGAGACATCGATTTTTTTGCCATCTTTCAACAGGCGGGCCTGCGCATTAGAGACAAATCGCGAGCTGAATTCAAAGGATTCATCCTTGACCGAGATATCAGGGTCCTCATAGGACGGGATGTTCGACAGCAAGTCCCAGTAGCAGACGTAATACTCTTCATGCATTCTGCCGCCGCGCACGATAAAGCCTTCCTCCTTTTCACCGGAGCCATCGAGTGCACCACCAACGATATCATCCTGCTCCAGGATGTGGATGTTTTCACCGGGTACTCCCGCGTCTTTTATCAAATAGACTGCGCTCGCCAGTGAAGCGATGCCGCCACCGACCAGGTAGACCTTTGATTCTTTTGGATTGTTGTTTTTAACTGGTTTACTCATTGCTGTTCTCCTCAGGTGTTTTTATGTGGTTTCTCGAAAACATCGTTTATGCTGGTCCCTCAAAGATCAGGACATACTTGAATTTGTAGGGTGCAATAAGCGACAGCGCATTGCACATTCCCATGCGGCGCAATGCGCTGTCGCTTATTACGCCCTACGCTTTGGCCGTATATAGAAAAACATCATGTACGCTGTCGCAGCTCACGGATTCAACGGCTGCAGGAGTCTGATATGACGCTGTTCACCTGCGGCTTTCAGGCGATCCAAATAGTTCCTGCGTGCAGTTTCCATTGCTGTAATCAGCTCCCTGGTACTCCAACCATCATCGTTCCTCTCACTAAAAGCCGCTGTGAATTTTTCCGTTTGCCGACGACCGGCATCATCTCCAAACTCCTCCATAAATTGCTTTAGGCGGGCGGGACGCTCTACTAACTGCAACTTGTCCAGCCACTGCATCAGGGTCGCCATGGTTTCATCAGGATCTCCTTTGAGGGCGGTTTCAGTGAAGCGCCTGAAGGAGGCAGGCTCACTGTTAATCTTCTCAGCTTGATGCCGTTTCCAGGCCGGAGAGAGCCGGCGTTGCCACAGGAAAAGCAGCGCTGTCAGAACAACGCCCAATAGCAGTAGATAGATCCAATTCAAATGTTGACCGGCGGAAGTTGCGTCAGCTATGCCCGGGGCACTCCCCGCCGAGGCTTTGGAGACACTCAGAGAGATGCCTTTCAATTTTTCCGAATGCAATTTTTGTTGTTTGATATCCCACCAGCTGATGGTGATATCCGGGATTTGATACTCTCCCGCCTTTTCTGCAACATAGGTGAAGGTCTCTACGCGCTTTCCATACTCCAGTATGCCGCGATTGATCTGATCAAAAACATCGGGTTCCCCCGGATAGATGGCAAGGTTTGCTACAGCCTCTGGCTTCAACGGGGTAAATGCCATGCCGGAGACATTCGCCGCCCTGAAGCTGATGGTGCGCTTGACACCATCTCCGGCACGCATTTTTTTCACATCAGGCTGCCAACTCTGCGTGGCTGTCAGTTCCGTGGTGCTAATCAATCCGCTGATATTTTCTGCACCGGGAGGTATCTCTACCGTGAATTCCAATGCTGCTGTTTTCAGCGTAACGCTCTGCTCACCGGTATCGGAACCAAATCTCCTGACCCTGGCTTCAATCTCTGTTGGCTGAATCCTGAAATCTCCACCACGTTGTGGAAACAGCAGCCATTCATGGCGCTGCCCCGAATAACTGCCGCCCGAGATGGTTTCGCTGAGCCGGGTTCCCTGGCTCTCCACCCGCAGAAGATAAGCGCCAGGGACATCAAACTCCGGCAGCCGCTTGCTGTCCGCCCAACCATCGAGCGCCAGAATATCCAGCTGCAGAATAATCTGCTGTCCGACCCATATATTGCTCTCTGGTGTAATGGAGGTGCGCACGATGACGGGCTCTTCTGCATGGGCCTGTAGTGGCAGCCACAGCATGATGCTTATCAACCACCATATAAGACAGCAGCACTGCTTCCCCATGCCCATTACTCGGAAACCTCTTTAGCAGGCGGCTCAGGCGTCACCTTAACCGGATTGGCCTGCTGGTATGCAAACTTGGAGCGCAGGAAATCACCGGGCTTGGTCTGAACCTTTCGCAGCCAGATATCCTGCATGCCGCCATTATCCATGCTTTCTCCCTCAGCATGCTGCTGTTGATCCTGCTTCTTTGGCGCACTCTTGTCGAAACGGAATCCTTTGTCCGCCGCCAGTTTCCCCCCGGTCATATCAGCGCCGTCATGGTGGATACGCTTCTGACGCTCTTGTGCAATCTCGCGGTTGGTCAATGCTGCCTGCCAATCGGGTCTTTGCTGCAGTACGGCATCATAGCGTTCGATGGCGGCATCGTATTTGCCGGACATGGTCAATGCGTTTCCCTGGTTGAAAGCGGCATCGGCGCCAGGCAG
>JAYELV010000012.1:0-6121 GCA_034717755.1 Pseudomonadota bacterium
ATGGCCGGTCCGATCCCGAGTGACCTGCCTTTGTAACCGTCCAGGAGGTCAGTGACAAGACCCGCTTCGTCGTCACTCACCTGCTCGATCCAGCCGCCGACCAGGCCGATGCCCCAGTGGTTGGGAAATCGTTTCATTAGATGTAGATCAAGGGTGAAGAGCTCGCCGTTCTGATAATTCGTGGCGTTGTTTTCGGTGTAGAACTGAAGACCTGCGAGCGCCGAGAACTCGAAAGTTCCGCCGGAAAACAGCCTGGTGTAACCGACGCTCGGCGTGAAGGTCCAGTTATTCATTCCGGGGTTGGCGAGCTTCCCGACTTCGTATTCCGCCGTCGGCGCATAGACGTAAAGGGCGAAAGACCAGTGCTCCAACTCGCTGACATGGTAGCTGGCGATAATGGGGGCGAAGTAGAGGTCGAACAGGTTGGAAGCGCTGTCATTGGCTCCTCGACTCTTGTCGCCAAGCACTGCCTTGGCATCGACATCGACAGCGATATAGGGCAGCGAAAACATCGAGGCGAAATTCCAGCGGGGTACTGATGTATCCCAAATATAGACGCCGGTGGCGAGAAACAGGGAGAAATCGACATCAAGGCCGGCTGCAAGTTCACCGCCGATCGGGACGTCACGCGAGGCGCTGATGCTGCCGTTGTAGTAGATATAACCCAGCTGCCAGCTGAAGCCGGGGTCTGCAGGAATGACGCCTGCAAAAGGCGCTACCTGCATGCCGGTGATCGGCCGGCCAAGGCCGCCCTCGACAGCCACCGCCGGAGATGAAGCCAGCAGTACAAGAGAAATCGACAGCAGCAACAACTGCAATCTCTTCTTTGTCATAAATAATTTTCGCATTGTATTGCCCTCTGTTCGTAAATGTAGAAATCCCGGGTGACTCATTCCACCACTCACTCATTCCATATCAATGCAGTGGCAGAAACTCTCTACAGCTGCGAATAGCGGCGCCAAAACCCGTATGTACGATGCTGTGGGAGGGGGCTACTTGAGAAGATCCCGGCCCCGATTGCTGCTTCGTCATCCCTTGGGCGGTTGATAAGGATCCAGCGTACCTGCCGGAATAGGCGGTTCTTCCTTCAGCGATTCCAGGTGGTCCGTAAGCACCTGCCCGGCAGGCCAACGAACCCAGGCATTCTCAATCCACCTAAGATCATCCATTGGATATTCTTCCTTCATATCCGTATGAAGGTCAATGAACAGGGGCATGCCATATTGTTTTACCGGGTCGCCAATAGCTCGCTCCATATCCTTGAACATCATTTTCCAGTTGCGCCACTTTACGCCGTATATATCACTGCCAACATAAACGACAAAACCCTCGCGATCGGATTTCTCCTGCTTACCGAGGAAAAAATCAGTTTGATCCATGCCATCAATGATGCGATCGTCTGGCACCTTGCCACCGGCCAGCTTTGCAATCGTTGGGAATAAATCCATTTCATGAACGATTTCATTACTCACCGCGCCGGCAGGCACCCTGTTGGGCCAGCGGATAATGAATGGAACCCTCAGGGAACCCTCTCTTCCAGTGAAGTAGGTGCCGCTCCATGGTCCTGCTGAACCGTGGTAGGGAACGATTGCCTCGGGGCCGTTATCGGCTGTGAAAATAAAGATAGTATTGTCACTAATGCCAAGGTCGTTGACTGAATCAAGTAGTTCTCCTACATAGACATCCAACTGAGCGAGGACATCCGCATAGGGACCATTTCCCGTCTTGCCCTTAAAATCAGGGTGCGGATCAACCGGCAAATGAGTTTGTGTATATGGAATAAAGAGAAAGAATGGTTTCTCTTCCTTCGACTTTCGTTGCATGAAGTCGATGGATCGATCGGTCAATTCACGATCGATCAACTTGCGTTCTTTCATGTCATACGGACGGACCACCTTTGCTGGTTCGCCTTTGCGGCCCTCCCAGATGCTGTAGACTTTCTGGGTTAGCGGATGAGCATCGCGACGGAAACGCGGGTTATCTTTTTCATTCCAAAAACCCTCATCTGTCGAGTTCGGAACTCCGTACCATTCGTCAAAACCCTGATCGGTAGGGAAGCGTCCCTGCGTGTCACCAAGGTGCCACTTGCCAAACATGCCGGTTACGTAACCCGCCTCAGATAGCATCTCGGGCATTGTTTGCTCCCACTGCGTCAGACCATAGTGCGGGACATCCAGCGGAACAGACGCGTTGCCGGTCCGTATGGCATAACGGCCGGTCATGATTGCAGCGCGGCTTGGTGTGCACTGCGCCTCAACATTGAAGTTGAGTAGTCGCATTCCTTCCGATGCAAGCTTGTCGATACGCGGTGTCGGCGCCCCGCGCAGAATACCTCCACCGTAGACACCAAGCTCCCCCCACCCAAAGTTATCCATAAGAACCAGGACAATATTGGGTTTATCCCGGGCCATTGCGTTAGATGCCAATAGCATCAACACCATCATCACCATGAAATATTTACATCTTTTTTGCATACCATATCTCCTTAATAATCTTGTTTGTTAAGCAGGGGGCATATCGATTGGAAGCCGCTATCCCTGAATCAGCCTTCCGGGGTGAACCAGATCGGTGAGGTGTAGGCGCGTTCCTGAGTGATTCCAGGAATCCCCTCCGGCAGATCGAAGCCAAAGCGGAAGGCGTCATACGCGGTCCAGCGCGGGGTCGGGATCTCGATCACGCGGGCATAGTAATAGGCCTTCTCGGCGGGATCGAAGTCGGGGTCGGTCCACACCGTGGCCAGCTCGGATTGGCCGATGGTGTTGGTCCAGTTGGCATGGGCGACGTCGACGGTGTTGCCGACCGGCGGCAGTTTGCCATCCGCATCGGCCTTGCGATCACCGGATGCTGAGCCGGACCAGGCCACGTTGTAGACCTTCTCCCGGGTGTTGCCATCGGCATCCAGCCAGCCCTTGATGATCTGGATGCGGTCGAGATTGGCGCCGATGGGATCACGCAGCGCGTAGACCATGAAGCTCGGCGCCTTGGCATCCTTGGGTTGTGGCCGCAGGTCACCACCCATCGGTACACCGCGTCGATAGCCAACCACCGCCGGCATGCGTGAGTTGATGTCCTGACCGGTGAAGTCCCAGCCACCGAATAGACGCACCCGGATACGCGGGCCGGTGCTGGCGTAGACCTCTTTGCGCTGCATCGCATCAAAGATCGCCTCACGGGTATTCTCGGTCGCCCACACCGCACCGACGCCGGCGGCCGCCATCTGCCAGCCGATGATGCTGCCATTTTCGGTCTCCACAAACGGGTGAGTCATGCGCTTGGCATTGGGCTCGTAGCCGGTATGCTTGCCGAAGAAGTTGTCTTCTTCAAAGGTGACCAGCGAGGTATGGGTGTCGGTGGCGCCAACCATGCCGAATTTGTACGGATTGGTGCCGAGTTTGCTCTCGATGACCAGGCCACGCTTGTACGCCTCACGGGCGTATTCGCCGGCCAGCATGGCATCGGTCTTGGCCTGCGTGGCATCGAGATTAGCGACGTCCCAATTCTCGTAATCGGCAAACTCATCCTCGGGTGACAGGATCGGATGGCTCTCACCATCACCCTTGATCTGGGTGGCCTCGTACAAGGGCTCCCACCTGGCGCGCTGGGTCACATAGGCTTCATCCAGCTTGCTGCCGTCATATTGCTCATCCATCGGGAACATGATGCCGTTGGACAGATTGCCGTTGTGGGCAATGGCCAATACCTCTCCACCGGTTTTCTCTTCATAGTCGGCGAGATACTTCCACAGGTCGCGCGGGTTGGGGCTGCCCTGCGGCGGCGTCATGGTCATCGGCACCACCTGGCGGGTACGCACCGGGCCATCACGGAAGATGACGTTGCGATGCATGTTGTTGCCCTTGATCAGTGAGGTCCACTCGAAGGCGATGAAGGCGGTAAATCGGCCGGGATCATTGTAGGTCTCGGCATCGTCGATGACCTGCTCCCACAGGTTCTTGTAGACCTTGGCTCCGGGGGAATACATGCCAATCATGTCCGGGTCCATCTTGCCCTGGGCAAAGGTGGTAATGAGATCCAGCGAGGCCTTGACCGCCGCATCGCCACCCTCGGTGATGGCCTGGTTCCAGCGATTGCCCTGTTCAAAGGACAGCACTTTCGGGTTGCCGTTGATGATGTCGCCTATCAGGCCCATGCCATCGGAGTGATCGGCGATCGCGATCCAGTCCAGCGGACGCGACAGCCGCACCGGCTGACCGGTGGATGACACCACCTCCTCACCCAGCGCAAAGCGGTAGGCATCGCGTGGCGGCAGGCGGTTGCCGAACAGCCCTGCGTCCATCGACAGCGAGGTGTGCACATGGGAATCACCCCATAGCGGGCGCTCCGGGAATGCACGCCCGGCGTAGGGCGAATAGGCCTTGCCGGTATAGGACTTGGACAGCAGCTCCGGGGTAGCCTGGCCGGTGCCGGCCAACTCGCCAGCGGCCAGCGCGCTGACGGGAACGGTGAGCGCGACCACCATTGCGGCAGTGGCGGATTTGAAGGCGTGAGATTTCATACGATGTTCTCCTGTCAATTTTTTCGGTTTTTAATTAGGCCCTGACGCCGAATAGCGACAGGGCGTTGTGACTAAAGGCGACTCTTGAAACCGGCAAGTGATACCAGCCATCGTCCCTTCAGGTTCATGTCATCCAGACCAGCCGTCTCATCAATATCCCGGTTCAGGGATGCTTGCAAGCGTATTCTATGCCGCCTCCAGATTTGCTCAGACCACTGACTCAGCGACTGATTCCAGTTTCTCCATTGCAGTCATTGAGATCAGGGGAAGATGCATTATTTTGGAAACAGGAAACTCACCAGTACCTGTGAATACCATTGATTGGCTAAACGCGGACTCTCGACATTGTAATAGGCTCCAACATCGATCGCTACAGCCATTTTTTTAAATTTAAACACACGACCTATTCCACCTCCGAGAGGCACCGTCCAACGGTTCTCCTTTTCCGCCTCCCAATTGGCGGAGATTAATGGCGACGAGGTGAGATACCAGCGATTCTTTAATTTATAATTCACCGCAATTTGTGCGGAAAATACATTGACATCCGCTGCGTCACTGTCGCCTGCAAAAGACCATATATTTTCTACAACCACGCCGAGCACCCAGTTGCCTGGCGAGGAAAAAAATACGGCAGCGGGTCCTGCAGACCATTTATCTGTGCCGAAGCGTTGATCTGTGTGAGTAGGCAGTACCAGCGATCCACCCAATCCCCAGGCGATTTCTCCCGCTTTCCTTGGTGTGATAAACCCCTGATAGGTAATGTCACCCAGACCCAAAGCACTGCCAAAACCCAGTGACCCCAGATTGCCACCCCAGCTTATCTTTCCAAAAGTCCTGTCGATGATGCCCAGTCTGTCGTCTTGCCCTTCGGTGTAGATAATCGGCATCAGCAAACGATTGATCAGATTCCAGTTACCCACGCTGACAGGGAAAATAGGCTTCACCGTCAACATATTGGCTGTGGAGTTCGATGGTCCAAGATCAAACAGGGTATTGTTCTCGAACGGTATACTGATGACGGTACTGAGGGGATTCATGGATTCCTCAGCGATATCTTCTTGAGACTGGGCAGAGGCAGAACCCGCCAGTATCAAAAAAAGCGCAATAATCGTTATGATCTGTTGTACTTCTGACATTACATCACCCCTTGTAATTTGATGCATTATAAAAAAAATGGCAATTGACCGGCCATTGACTACACCCTTCAGAATCTGCTCAGACCGCTGATTCAGAGATTGATTGGAGTTGTTCCATAACGGTCATTGGTGAATCATTGATAATATTCAACCTCAGTTGACACTAAAAGCGGCTTTTCGCTACGCTGCCAGATAAGTGCGGGTTCTCGTAACCATCTACATGGTTCGTTCCTCACACGATCTATCCTTGTTCGTTATGTGTTACTTACTCATTTGCCAAACCCTGAGGTAAATCTCCACACTTCACTTGTCATTTTTGGTGTCTGACTGAATTGCTGTAACGGCAATAGTGACCTTTTCGATGTCTCCTGTGAATGGGTATGGCGTTTCATATTGATGACTGACAGGGGTTCCAGTATTTCGTCCGATCAACAGCCCATAACCGGTGGCCACACTATATTGTCCGGCCATT
>JAYELV010000013.1:0-6121 GCA_034717755.1 Pseudomonadota bacterium
GTTATTTATGGACAACGCCTAAACATACCGTACTTCAAGAATCTCGAATTCACGCTGACCTCCGGGTGTATTGATTTCTGCCACATCACCCTCCTCCTTGCCGATCAGTCCCCTGGCTATGGGGGAATTGACCGAGATCAGTCCCTGTTGAATATCAGCCTCATCTTCGCCAACGATCTGATAGGTCACTTCCTCATCGGATTCGAGATCGATGACATCTATGGTCGCGCCGAAAATAACACGCCCCTGGGCATCGATGCTGGTCACATCGATGATCTGGGCATGCGAGAGCTTGGCATCAATTTCCTTTATGCGTCCTTCTATGAAGCCCTGCTGTTCACGTGCTGCATGGTATTCGGCATTCTCCTTGAGATCGCCGTGCGCGCGCGCCTCGGAGATTGCCGCAATCACTGCAGGACGTTTTATGGTTTTCAGTTCGTTCAGTTCATTGCGCAGCGTCTCTGCACCACGCACCGTTAACGGGATTTTATTCATTGCTTATTCCTGTACGATCTGTCAATTGACAGACTGGTGTAACTCTTTGATGGTACTGACCGAAATCACACCACTCTGCTGCATCGCCATACAGATAGCTTCGGCGCCGGATATCGTCGTCGTATACGCCACCTTGTTAAGCAGCGCCGCACTGCGAATTTCAGCCGAATCTTCGATCGCCTGCTTACCCTCGGTGGTATTGACGATGAGATTGATTTCATCATTTTTTATCATATCCACAACGTGAGGGCGGCCCTCGGCGACTTTATTGACTCCAGTGCATGGAATTCCTGCAGCAATGATATCGGCAGTTGTGCCATGCGTTGCATAGAGCTCAAAACCCAGAGAGTGCAGCGAACGTGCAACAGCAGTGGCGCGCTCACGGTCGGCTTTACGCACACTCAGCAGGGCGCGTCCGCCTGTGGGGAGCTGCATACCCCCGGCAGAAAGCGCCTTGGCAAATGCTTCACCAAAGGTTCTGCCGCTTCCCATCACCTCTCCCGTCGATTTCATCTCGGGTCCAAGCACGCTATCCACGCCGGGAAATTTGATAAAGGGGAAAACCGCCTCTTTGACTGCAAAATAGTCGGGAATCTTCTCCCGCGTCATTCCCTGATCGGCAAGTGAAACGCCGGCCATACAGCGTGCGGCCACCTTGGCCAGTTGCACGCCTGTTGCCTTGGAAACAAAGGGCACAGTACGCGATGCTCTCGGATTGACCTCCAACAGATAGATATCGTCACCCTTGATGGCGAACTGGGTATTCATCAAACCGACAACTTTCAGCTCCAGCGCCATTTGCCGCATCTGCTCGCGCATTCTATCCTGAATTTCCGCAGAAAGCGTATAGGGAGGCAGTGAGCAGGCGGAATCCCCGGAGTGAACTCCAGCCTCCTCGATATGCTCCATGATACCGCCGATGAGCACATCCTTGCCGTCACAGATGGCATCGACGTCAACTTCGATAGCATCGTTCAGAAAACGATCCAGCAGTACCGGTGAATCATTGGATACCTGCACGGCTTCACGCATATAGCGTTTCAGATCCTCTTCGCCATAGACGATCTCCATGGCGCGTCCTCCCAGCACATAGGAGGGACGCACCACCAGCGGGTAACCGATCTCCTTGGCCTGCTCCACCGCGCCCTGCGGATCCGTGGCCAGACGATTTGGCGGCTGCAGCAGTCCCAGCTTGTGCACCATCTGCTGAAAGCGCTCCCGATCCTCGGCTGCGTCGATGGCATCCGGGCTGGTGCCGATGATAGGAGCCCCCGCCTCTTCAAGCCCTGCGGCAAGCTTCAGCGGCGTCTGCCCGCCATACTGAACGATAATTCCAACCGGATTCTCCTTGTGAATTACCTCCAGCACATCCTCCAGCGTCAGCGGCTCGAAATAGAGACGGTCGGAGGTATCATAATCGGTGGAGACTGTCTCCGGATTGCAGTTGACCATGATGGTCTCGTAGCCATCATCGCGCATCGCAAAAGCAGCATGCACGCAGCAATAGTCGAATTCGATCCCCTGGCCGATGCGATTCGGGCCGCCGCCAAGCACCATGATCTTTTTTGTCTCGTCCGGGCGCGCCTCGCACTCCTCCTCATAGGTTGAGTACATGTAGGCGGTGTTCGAGGCGAACTCTGCCGCACAGCTGTCGACGCGCTTGTAGACCGGGCGGATATCAAGATTGTGACGATGATTACGCACCTCGGACTCCCTGGCGCCTAACAGCGCTGCAAGGCGGATATCCGAGAAACCCTTGCGCTTGATCTGCAGCATCCGCTCTGCATTGAGCTGCGCAAGCGTGGTTGTACGCAGCTGTTCTTCAGTGGTGATCAGGTCTTCGATCTGAATCAGAAACCAGGGATCGATTTTGGTAATCTCGAAGACTTCGTCGAGAGAGAGTCCTTTGCGAAAGGCGTCGCCAACGAACCACAAGCGATCAGGACCGGCCTGGCGCAGCTCGTTTTTCAACTGTTTGATGATCTCTTTGGAATCGCCTGCTGCGCACACTTCATCGAAGCCGCTTCTGTCAATCTCCAGACCGCGCATCGCCTTTTGCAGCGACTCCTGGAAGGTGCGCCCGATCGCCATCACCTCACCCACGGATTTCATCTGCGTGGTGAGACGCGAATCAGCCCTGGGGAACTTCTCGAAAGCAAAACGCGGAATTTTGGTCACAACATAGTCGATCGCCGGCTCAAAAGATGCCGGTGTGACACCGCCGGTAATCTCATTGCGCAGCTCATCCAGGGTAAAACCCACCGCCAGTTTTGCCGCCACTTTTGCGATTGGAAAACCGGTCGCCTTGGAGGCCAGCGCCGAAGAGCGGGAGACGCGCGGATTCATCTCGATGATGATCATGCGCCCATCTTCAGGATTGATCGCAAACTGCACGTTAGAACCGCCGGTATCGACGCCGATCTCACGCAGCACCGCCAGCGAGGCGTTGCGCATGATCTGATACTCCTTGTCCGTCAGCGTCTGCGCCGGGGCAACCGTGATGGAGTCTCCGGTGTGTATCCCCATGGGATCAAGGTTTTCGATGGAGCAGATGATGATGCAGTTGTCCTTGTGATCGCGCACCACCTCCATCTCATACTCTTTCCAGCCCATGATCGACTCTTCGACCAGCAGTTCGCTGGTCGGTGAAAGATCCAGCCCATGCTTGCAGATCGCCTCGAACTCCTCACGATTGTAGGCGATGCCTCCGCCGCTGCCACCCATGGTAAAGGAGGGACGGATAATGGTCGGAAATCCGATCTGAGCCTGTACCTGAATCGCCTCTTCAAGACTGTGGGCGATAGCCGAGCGCGGCATATCCAGACCGATTTTACGCATCGCCTGGCGAAACAGATCGCGATCCTCTGCCTTGTCGATCGCCTCGCGGCTGGCGCCGATCATCTCGACGCCGTAGTTTTCGAGCACCCCTTCACGCACCAGGTCGAGTGCGCAGTTCAGTGCAGTCTGTCCACCCATGGTCGGCAGCAGCGCATCCGGACGCTCTTTATTGATAATCGCTTCGACTGTCTGCCAGTTGATCGGCTCGATATAGATCGCATCGGCCATATCCGGGTCCGTCATAATGGTAGCCGGATTCGAGTTGACCAGAATCACCCGGTAACCCTCTTCACGCAAAGCTTTGCACGCCTGCGCGCCGGAGTAATCAAACTCGCACGCCTGGCCGATAACGATCGGCCCTGCGCCAATGATCAAAATGCTGTGAATGTCGCTGCGTTTAGGCATATCTGTTTCTATTTGGTTTTACGAGTAGTGAGTCCATCCATATTCCAGACTGACGAGGTGTAAAGGCAATATTTGTCTCATTTGTATAAATATTAGTCATTCAAAGAGCATCTAGAATCTGTGTTGGGAACAAACTCAGGCTTCATCGTGAATCAGCTCAAACAGCTGGTCTTTCAAAAAAAGGCGTTCCTTCTTCAGCTGTTCTACAAATTCATCACTGGTGGGCTGGCTGCCGTCTTCGATGCGAAAAACCTGCTTGTCTACATCTTCATACTTATCCATGAGCTTGTGAAAGTGATTGTTCTCCATCTTCAGATGGCGGATCTGCTCCCTGTAGTGTGGAAACTCTTTGACCAGCGGGTGGTGTGTCAGCGGCATGCCTGAACCTCTATTGAATCGACTGCTTCATCAATTCGATGAAATGATCAAAAACCGGTGCGACATCATGCGGACCGGGACTGGCCTCAGGATGCCCCTGAAAACTGAAAGCGGGCTTGCTGGTGTGATGTATTCCCTGCAGGGAGCCGTCGAAGAGAGATCTGTGAGTCGCCTCGAGATGTGCGGGCAGGCTCTCCTCATCCACTGCAAAACCGTGATTCTGGCTGGAAATCATCACTTCACCACTCTCGATGACCTGAACCGGATGGTTGGCGCCATGATGGCCAAACTTCATCTTTACCGTGCTTGCACCGCAGGCAAGCCCCAGCAGCTGATGTCCAAGACAGATGCCAAAGAGTGGGATATTGCTCTCCAGTAGTTGCTGAATCGCCTCGATGGCATAGAGGCATGGCTCGGGATCACCCGGACCATTGGAGAGAAACACTCCGTCTGGCGACATTGCCAGCACATCCTGCGCCGGGGTCTGTGCCGGGACGACTGTCACCCTGCAGCCGCGCTCCACCAGCATGCGCAGGATGTTGCGTTTGACGCCAAAATCATAGGCCACCACATGAAATTCATGCTGTGCATCATCGACAAGCTGGTAGCCATTTTCCAGCGACCAGACTCCCTCATCCCAGCAATAGCCCGCTGTCGTGGTGACCTCCTTTGCCAGGTCCATGCCCTTCAGGCCCGCAAATGCCTGTGCAGCAGTCAGCGCCTTTTCCTCATCAATGTTTGAAGCGGTTATGAGACAACCGTTTTGCGCACCCTTGTCGCGTAAAATTCTTGTCAGGCGGCGGGTATCGATATTGGCGATAGCCACAATGTTGTGGCGTTTGAGGTAATCCTGAAGCGACTCCTGACTGCGCCAGTTACTGACGATCATCGGCAGGTCACGGATAATCAGACCTGCGGCATGCACAGCTGAAGACTCTTCATCTTCACTATTGATGCCGGTATTACCGATGTGCGGATAGGTCAGGGTGACAAGTTGGCGTCGATAGGAGGGATCAGTCAGAATCTCCTGGTAGCCTGTCATCGAGGTATTGAATACCACTTCGCCAACAGATTCTCCGTCTGCGCCGATCGATTCGCCACGAAACAGACTGCCATCTTCCAGAACCAGAAGTGCGGAGTTATTCACCAGCCATCCTCTTAAAACAGGCACACAAAAAACGGGATCCTATTAAAGCCGCCCCGTAAAAAACCCAAATGGGTAAACTGATGGAATTTTACGTTAGTTGCCCCTCAGACATCAAGAAGTATTAGGCAGGTTTTAGGTTTTAGGTTGTTAGATTTTAGGTATTGCCGGATTTCGCTTACGCTCATCCGGCCTGCGAACTCGAACCCTAAAACTTAAAACCTAACAACCTAAAACTTTACAAATTGCCTCTCACCCACTGTATCAGCTGCGGCGCCTGCATTGCCCCCGCCTGGCGCGCCACCTCCCTGCCTCCCTTGAAGATAGCGATTGTAGGAATACTGCGGATATTGAACTGCGCCGCAAGATTCTGATTCTTCTCAGTATCAACTTTCAGCAACCGCACCTGCGGTTCGAGTTCTATTGCCGCCTGGGCAAACATCGGCGCCATCATTTTGCAGGGTCCACACCACTCTGCCCAGAAATCCACCAGCAGCGGCACATCCGAGCGGCTGATTTGGCGCTGAAAAGCAGCTTCATCGACCTCCAAAGGTGCTCCCTGGAACAGCGGCTGCTTGCATTTTCCACATTTGGGGTTGTCACTCAGACGGGCAGCCGGGATGCGATTGATTCCCTGACAAGATGGGCAAACAATGTGAATCTGATCTGACATAGCATGAACTCAATGATTTCCAATGAAATAGATATGAGGTTTCTGCTATTACTTTTCAATCCGGGTATGCATGAAAAAAGATAACCACGAAAGTCACGAAATAGAATAAAGTGTCATCTCAATAACCCCGTTCGACTCTCATGCTGTCATTGCGAGCGCAGCGTGGCAATCTCAAATCCGCTTAAATC
>JAYELV010000014.1:0-6090 GCA_034717755.1 Pseudomonadota bacterium
CTGGGATCTCTGGTTGCAATCTCCTCTGCCTCTGCCACTCCCTATGATCGCGATATCGATGCAGCGGCTGCCCGCTTCGGCGTGTCATCGCACCTGATTCACGCGGTTGTCAAAGTCGAATCCAACTACAACAAAAATGCACGCTCACATGCAGGGGCGAAGGGACTGATGCAGCTCATGCCGAACACAGCAAAACGTTTCGGTGTGAGCAATCGCGCTGATCCCGTGCAGAGCCTGCGCGGTGGGACGCAATACCTGGCATGGCTGTTGAAACGCTACAAAGGGGATCTCAAGCTGGCACTGGCAGGTTATAACGCCGGCGAAGGAGCGGTTGATAAATACAACGGCATTCCTCCCTACAAGGAAACAAAAAAATATGTCGTCAAAGTCCTGAAGGAGTTGAAGCGACGCCAGAAAAACAGACCGCCATCTGCAGTCAGTCCGAATATCGTTCACGTCACTAAGACGCAGGAAGGTAAATCGAAGACACTCGAAAAGAGGAGCAAGAAAAGACGCACTGACAAGCATACAGTGCGTGTCACGACGTTACAGGCAGGTGCCGGTGCTACTCAAAAGAAATCCAGACCGGTTGTCCAAACAAAGCCTGCCCCCGATGAATACACCGTGCGCTACGCCTATCTGACAGAAACACAGACGCAGGCAAAGCCCGTCACGTTTTCATTTATCGAGATGAACTGATGGGGTATCCGATCGAGCGCCTGCTGCGTCATCCCGTCGAGGTCTACTCCAGTGCCGTGAGCATGAGCACAGCGCTCCTGCTCGCGACTTCTCCGCATCTGCTGATGATCACACCGAGCGTCGCCTACTGGTCAGCAGGGTTGCTCTCTCTTGGGGGTGGCGTCCGATTCATGCAGGGAATGCGGATCATCCGTTATCAGAACGGACTGCGGCGTCTCCCATACTTTGCCATGAAACCCGACGAGATCCCGGTGTCGCGGAAAAAACTCTATCTCGGCATGGGGTACCGGTGGCTGCAGCCGCATGTCCAGCGTCTCCGGGATATCCGCCTGGCCGGGGTGCAGCACTATGTGGAACCGGGTCAGCTCTATACCTGGGTGCGGCAAAAGGAGGTGGAGTGGGAGACACGTCCACTGATGAAACACCTGATTCCACTGACCGGCAGTCATGGCCGCCTCAATCCCGTCAGGCCCTATCCCGCAGTTGGAGGTAAACCGGAAATCCACGCGGTGGGACTGCTGGAGAAGGAGAAGCCGGTCTTCATGGATCTCGGTGAGCGTGTTGGCCATACCCTGATCCTGGGAACAACGCGGGTTGGCAAAACACGCCTTGCTGAAATCTTTATTACGCAGGATATCCGCCGTGGCGATGTCACCATTGTCTTCGACCCCAAGGGTGATGCAGATCTCATGTCGCGCTGCTACGTCGAGGCAAAACGCGCTAAGCGGCGCTGTTACATCATGCACCTTGGACATCCAAAGCACTCTGCCCGGTACAACATCCTTGGGAATTTCGAGCGTATCACCGAGATCGCCGGGCGCGTTTCCGATCAGTTGCCGTCGGAAGGCAACTCGGCGGCCTTCAAGGAGTTCGGCTGGCGCTTTATCAACATTGTTGCCGGAGCGATGGTGGCGCTGGGAGATCGTCCCGATGCCAACAAGATCAGGCGTTATATCCAGAACATCGAGCCGTTGTTGGTGCTGTATATCCACTACTATCTTCTGGAGCATGGAGAACCCGGCTGGGGTGGTGCAATCGATACTCTGATCAATGATACGGCACTGACCAAAGGACTGGATCCATCGTTGCGTGGACGCAGCGCTGAGTCAATCGCTGCCTATAAATACATCACCGCACAATCTTTCGATGACTCGATTCTGGATGGACTCATCAGCGCCTTCCGCTATGACAGAACCTATTTCGACAAGATTGTTTCATCACTTGGTCCATTGCTGGAGAAACTGACATCCGGTACGAGCGCACAACTCACTTCTCCTGACTATTTTGATCTTGACGATCCGCGACCGATCTTCGACTTCATGTCGGCAATTCAGCAGAACGCGGTTGTCTATATCGGTCTCGATGCACTGTCGGATGCGACAGTTGCCGGGGCGGTTGGTGCGTCCATGTTTGCTGATCTGACATCAATTGCAGGGCGTATCTACAAGCATGGTCTGGATCGTGGCCTGCCACAACCTGCAGACGGAAAGAAACGTTCCAGAATGCCCCGTGTCGCCATACATGCCGATGAATTCAGTGAACTGGTTGGTGATCAGTTCATCCCCATGGTCAACAAGGCGGGAGGAGCAGGCTTCCAGGTCAATGCCTACACACAAACCAGCTCCGATATTCTTGCCGGTATTGGCGATGCGGCGAAAGCCGGTCAGATCCAGGGCAACTTCAACACACTGATCATGCTGCGTGTGAAATCTACAGAGACCGCAGAGTTTCTGACGCAGCAGCTGCCAACCGTCCAGGTCTCGCAGCTGACATCGATCTCCGGTTACTCCGATAACTCGGATCCGGATAACGATACGCACTTTTCATCACGCGTCGAAGATCGCGCCACGACCCAGGATGTGCCGATGCTGGAGACAGCGGATATCGTTGCGCTGCCGAAAGGGCAGGCGTTTGTTTTAACGGAGGGAGCCAAGCTCTATAAAGTGCGATTCCCGTTGCCGGAAGCCGATGATGATCTGCCGGAGAGCCTGGCCGAGATCGCACAGGATATGAAGAACAGTTATTCCAGGGTCACACCGGAGAACTGGTACAAGCCGCATGACAACTGGTATCAGTTCTCACCGGTCCCGTCGGGTGATCTGAGCACTGATTCTGTTGCTTCCAGGTCTGAAGGTGTGACGCAATGAGTGTTGCAACATCCGCACCGCAGGCGCGGACAGTAATGGACAACCGGGGGATCAACCTGACCTCTCCCTTGCGCACGCTGGCAGGTGGTCTGGTGTGGGGATTGCTCGCCCTGGTGTTCAATATCCTGATCGAGTGGCTGGGGATCTTCTTCGGCTGGTGGGATCTCCCTGGTGATCGGCACTCTGCAGCCATGCTGGAGCAGGAGATCAGCTGGCTCAATGATGACTTCAAGCATGTCATTGGTGATCCGATCAGCAATGTTCCCCGGATTGCAGGAAAGATCCATTCGATGCTGTTCGTCTGGAACGCACACGACTACTCGAAAGAGTTCCTCGGCTACGCCAACGGTTTCGGTGCAGTTGATTACGCCTCATCGGCCATCAATTCGATTCATCTCTTTGGCGTGCGTGTGGGACTGATACTTTTTTCATTGCCGGTGTTTATTGCTTTTGGCGTAGTTGCCTTCACCGACGGATTATTGCAGCGCGATCTCAGGCGCTTTGGCGGCGGGCGTGAATCTGCCTATCTGTGGCATTACGCCAAACGCTGGATTGCCCCTACGCTGACGCTGCCCATCGTGCTCTATCTGGGGCTGCCATTCAGTATCTACCCACCGTTTCTGATCGTCCCGTTTGCCATGCTGTTCGGCTTTGCGATCTGGATATCAAGCGCATTGTTCAAGAAATACCTATAAGGAAAACAATTATGTATAAACAACTCTTTATCTTAATTCTATTTATCTCAGCGGCATCGACTACCCACGCAGACGCCTTCGCAGAGAAAGAGACGCTTGCCCGACTGGCCAACGAGATCCTGGCGCTGGAGCCGTTGGTTCGCGAAGCGGAACAACGCAGATCTCCGGGCAATGCGGTGAAGTTTCAGTACAACACCTTGCGCGGCGACCTGGCAAAAATCCGTCATGGCATCGAGGCATACATCCATCAGTCCAATTACCGGCCCAGGAAGTTCAAGCCACTCAAGGGGGATTACCGACGCTAAGACGTCTGAGGATTGTATGACATTGCCATCACGCATCCATGCTTTGTTGCATCAGCGTTCGCGCACTGAGCCTCTTCATCGTGCTTGTTGCCATGCTGCGCTGCTAACAGGAGATCACTGAAATGCTGCCAACTCCTGTCTACACCACCCTGGCGGATGTCAGCAGCGCCTTCGAGTCTGTGGTTGGTGAATCCCCGGCGGGTGTCACCACACTCTTCGAGACCATGCTGTTCATCGCTGTTTTGCTGTGGGTCGCCTGGCAGATTTTTACCTCGGTCGGTTTGTATATCAGCAGCAATATCGGGTTGCTTGATCTGAGCATCATCACGATTCGTACGCTGATTCTCGTGGTTGTGCTCCTCGCTGCCTTGAGTATTTAACGCGGAGATGCGTGAGTTCTTATACCCAAAAAACAGATTAAGTAAGTGACATAACATATTGAATAAACAACTTAATAGAAGGATAAATGATGAAAACAAGACACACAATAACCACCAACCGGACAACCCATGCTGGGTGTCCCTCTTTTTTCAAACTGGAGAATACGATGAAAAAAATTACCCCATCACACCTGATGATTTCCGCCTTTGTCTTTGCGACAGCGACCATTCCCGGGGCGGCCTTTGCCGCCATCAGCGGAGAGACCAAAGCGCTGTTCGACACCGTCAAGGATGTCTTCAAGGATGGCGCGACGCTCTTTCTCACGCTGTTTGGCGTGGTGATCTTTCTTGCCGCCGCCTTCTGGATCTTCTCTTCGATTGCGCAGTGGACCAAAGGGAAGCTGGATATGGGCGAGATGATGATTCATATCTTCGTCGCCATCGTCGGCATCATGATCGCGCTGTGGATGATCGACAAGGCTGAAACCAAGAAGGACACCATCGCCTATCAGCATGTGATCGAGGCACCAGCGATTGCTGCGCAGGGTGATCACTGGAGTCAGTTCCGGTTATCCGCGAACCGCGTGTAACTGTAGCCGGATGTGATCAGATGCACGAGAAAGCCATCCCAACGCTTACCCTGGAGAAGATCGATCATGATCCCCTGGTGTTTCGCAATGTCACCTTGCCCGAGATCCATGCGGCCATGATGATCTCTCTGCCGGTGGGTATTGCAGCCATCCTGGTGATCTCGCTGGTCTCACCCATCGGCTTTCAGATAGCCGTCATGCTCGGGCTGCTCACATCCGTTTTCACGGCCATCTTTATCGTGCTGTGGTTGAACATCCTCAAGCGGCAAAAGCCGCCGCATTACCCGATTCACCATCTTTCGCTGGTGCGGGAGCGCTATGGGTTTGGTTCAGCGGGGTTTATCCATCAGGGAACTGTCTACGAGGCGTTCAGGCTATGAATCTCCCATTCCCTAAACCCTATGACTCGCCACGTGATAATGCCCTGACGCTGGCGCGTTTTCTGATGCTGGTTGTTCTGATGCTCGGTGGTGCGCTTTTCTACCAGATGCATCTCATCCATGTGGCGCAGCAGGAGATCCGTATCTCGATCCCGCCTGATCTGACCCACGGAATCACGGTGAAGGCGGGTGACAAGGATAAGACTGAACTCTATGCCTTTGCGCTCACGCAACTGCAGTCGCTACATCACTGGATCGAGAATGGACTGGAGGAGTATCCACAGCGGATCAAGGAGCATGAAGCGGTGCTGACACCGTCCTATCGCGCCTTTCTGCACAGAGACTTTGACCGGCGCAAGAAACAGGGCGAACTCTATGCACGCTCACGGACACTGATGCCTTTGGCGGGGAGTTACTACGCAGCGGAGAAGGTGACGCGGCTGGGCAGTGATGACTGGGAGGTCGTGCTGGAGTTGCAGCTGATCGAAACCTACCTGGGCGGGACGATCAAGAAGATCACATTCCGCTACCCCGTGCATATCGTCCGCTATGACGTCGGCAAAGTAAATCCCTGGCGACTCGCGCTCGATGGCTATACCAAAGAGCCGGAGAAAATCATGGAGCAAAAAGATGAGAGCAAATAACAACTTCGGTTTTATCCGTCTTCTGTTGGCCATTGGCTGGGCCATCGACATCTGGCTGGTTGCGTTATTGCTGCTGCCTGTTGCGCATGCACAGGCTGCTGAGACCAGGCGCATCACCTGGACGGGTGAACCGATCAAGATCGAACTGGGCGTCAACCAGGAGCGCCGTTTGACGTTCCCCTCCGACATCTTCGTGGAGTACAACAAGGCGACGGATCCGGGACTGCAACGGATCCGGATTCAGATCATT
>JAYELV010000015.1:0-1343 GCA_034717755.1 Pseudomonadota bacterium
TTTCACCGATCTTTGATTCAATACGGATCTTCCAGCGCCGTCATCCGGCTTTGGGTTGCCGGATTTCGCTTCCGCTCATCCGGCCTACAGGTTTTTCCTGCACGGAGTTATTGAGAAGTTACCCGAAAAAATGGATTCCGGCTAAAAACATGCCGGAATGACGGGGATTTGCAAGAGGCTCATTGGTATAATGATTCATGAGCAGATCAAACATGCCTGACGAGTTACTCATTCGACGATGTCCCGATTAGAGCTGGACATACTCATAAGCCGGGCCGCCAATGAAGGCTGGAATCCAGGCCTGTATGACGCCGATATCTTCTGCAACACTGACCCGGATGGCTATATTGCCACTAAGATTGACGGTGAGTTGATCGGTGGCGGCAGTATTGTCTCTTGCCAAGATGCGCATTCCGTAATTTTCTGCCAGCATAGCGTCAAGAATAACCGATACAACGCCTGACCGGGACGAAGCATGCTTAAATACTTTTTTGCGATTCTGTTGATTCAAATCGTCACGGTGGCGCTGGTGCTGCTGACCCCGGATGACATACAGGGTGTTGGTTGGCTGCGTCTTGCTATACCGCTGCTGTTTATCAGCATGGTCGCCGCATTCTGGTTCAACTCCATGGCTTCCCATCTGCGCAAGGATCATCTCGCCAGGGCAGACAGGAGATTCGCCAAAGAGCGTGAAAATATACGCGTCAATGCCGAACGCGCCAAGACCCGCGTCGTCAAGCAGGCGCAGAAGGATATCGCCAGGGAGGCGAAAACCACCCACGCCAAGGCAAGCTTCAAGGTCGGCGCCGCTTTTGCCGGCGCCATCGGGGCAGGGGCCCTGATGCTGCTGATTGGCTCAATGACACTCGGCCTGTCGATTCTCACAACTGCGGGTGGCGCACTGGGCGGCTATCTCTACCGCGCCCGTAAAGAGGTCCATTCTAAAGATGCCCTGGCGGCGCCCGGAGAGATCAAAGTCATCGAGGGAAAAACACTGAAAATTGATAAGCCCCGCAACTCCTGATATCTGTTTATCGCGGTCAGATGACCGCGTAATGCAGGTGGCAATGCCGGCATGCGGTTGTTAAGCTGCCACTATTCACACACATAACATACACTTATTTTACTCTGTGGTAACTTCTCAAAAAGCCCGTGTATTGTTCAAGTCTGCGCAGGGTCGGGATCAGCCTTTCAGGGACGCGTGAATACGTCCATGTAAGCTCTGATAAAACATCCCTGTTTTATACAGCCCTGAAAAGCAGACTCCCAACCCTGCTTACTGCACGGGGTTATTGAGATGTTACACTCTGTGTTTATCTGTGTGCATCTGTGGTTCATAACAC
>JAYELV010000016.1:0-1343 GCA_034717755.1 Pseudomonadota bacterium
TTGGGCCAGTGTGGCGGATAGCCCTTTAACGGGGAGATCTGCTTCTGGCGCTTCTGGGTCAGTAACAACATGAAGCGGTGCAGAATCATTTTCCGGATGTTGCTGTTGTGCTGATCTCTTCGGCGCAATCTCAGGTGCAGGTTTTGAATTCTTTGGCTTCTCTTGTTCATTGAGAGTTGTTGGTGGAATAGGAGATGCCGTTGCCGCCTCGTCCACCAGGAGCAGTTCGCCATGGCTCAGCAGGTGTTCGAGTTGGAGGCGTATTTTTTCAAAATCATTCCTGTCACCCTGCGCCAATTCCCGAATGACATCGACCTGGAACTGTTCCAGCCAGTCATCGTCAGGGCCGGCTTGATTCTGCCTGGCAAGCAGCTGTACAAACAGGAGGCGAAAATCCTCTTCATCGGGATAGTAATGCGCCCAGAGTCTCTGTGTCGCATTCAGGAGTTTATTGATGCGGTTGATTTGCGGACGGGCAAGCCCCTGCTCCAGCAGATCCGGAATCACCGGATAGAGCGTTGCTACCGCAAATTCGTAGATGTTGATACGTCTGCGATCGACCGATGAGAGTCCTGCATTTTTGAGCACATCGACCAACTCTCGATTGGTATAACGCTTTTCTGTTTCCGCTTCCAGGAGTGACTTTGCATCAAAGATGGCGCGCGCCTTGTCAATCAACGTCATTTCACCACGTTCGTTATTCTCGATCAGGTGGGCGATCAGGTTACTGGATTCACTTCTCCAGGCTTCGTAAATAAATCGAGGGGACTGAAAACGGGGCTCCCCGGTTTCTTCAAAGAGTTCATGCAGAATAGCCAGCCGGGTATTGCCTCCACCCGAGATCATGAATTGATCGGCCAGCATTCCCGGGCGTTGCGTCACCTTGAGCGGGTGCGCGATGCCACACGCCCGGATTGATGCCTTGATGTCATCGTATTTTGGATTTTTCCCTCTCCTGGGATTGCGGTCGTAGGGCTGCACCTGGGTGATTTCCAGTGTCAGCAGTGCGCCATCGATCAATTGATTGACCGGTCTTGGTTGGCCAATAGCGGGGGCATTCACTCCCTGGCGAATGTCGCTGCTCTGCTGCTTGTTCATGTCCCCTGGCAACTGTGGATTATGGTCGCTCACAGCATCTCTTCCCGATCGAGTCCAGTCATCTCGTTCCCGTCCCTGGCTGTCAGAAACCACTCAATGACATCTTTTTTGAAATAGAGGCAGGCGTTTCCTGCATTGAAATACTTGGGGCCGGTGCGACGCGTGCGCCAGTGGCGGACTGTTTGAAGTTCGACCTGGGCAAGCACAGCAAGATCGTCTTCATTGATCACTTCAAAGAAGAGTTT
>JAYELV010000017.1:0-6077 GCA_034717755.1 Pseudomonadota bacterium
GTTCAAGTCTGCGCAGGGTCGGGATCAGCCTTTCAGGGACGCGTGAATACGTCCATGTAAGCTCTGATAAAACATCCCTGTTTTCGACCGCCATGGAAGGCGGAAGTGCCGAAAACGCAGGAGCATTTATTCGGCGGAAGCCCTGAAAAGCAGACTCCCAACCCTGCTTACTGCACGGGGTTATTGAGATGTTACACGCTTTCTTGCGTACTTTCCGTGTGTTCCGTGGTTATTTTTTTTCGGTAGCAGGTTAGGCATGGAGATTGTTCCGCACAACATCCGCTACCTGCTCGGTGACACGGTTCACCTGCGCCTCGTCGACGCCCTCGACCATGACCCGAATCAACGGCTCGGTTCCGGATGGACGCAGCAACACCCGTCCCTCTTTGCCCAACTCCTCTTGTGCATCAGTGACGGCCTGCTGAACAGCTGCAAGCCGCATGATATCAGTTGCATTGCTGGAGCCAAGGGAGACATTCACCAGCGTCTGCGGACATTTCTCCATGTCTGCACTCAACTCATGCAGTGTACGGCCGGAGCGGACGATCTCGGCAATCACCTGCAGCCCGGCAATGGTGCCGTCACCCGTGGTTGTCTTACTTCTGCAAATAATATGCCCTGAGGACTCGCCACCCAGTATCCAGTCATTCTTGACCAGGCGCTCCATCACGAAGCGGTCACCAACGTCGGTGCGCTCCAGCTCGATCCCCTCTCTTCTGAGTGCGAGTTCGAGTCCCAGATTGCTCATCAGGGTTCCAACCACGTGTCCTTTGAGCAGGTTCTGCTGCTTGCGCGCCCGGGCAATGATAAAGAGAATCTCATCACCATCGATCAGAATGCCCTTGTGGTCAACCAAAAAGACACGATCACCATCACCATCCAGCGCCATGCCAAGATCAGCCTTTTCTTCGATGACGCGTTGCTGCAACTGCTGAGGATGGGTGGAGCCGACATCGTCATTGATGTTGATCCCATTTGGCTTGACCCCGATCGGGATGACTTCGGCGCCAAGCTCGGCTAAAACTTTGGGAGCAATCTGGTAAGTCGCACCATGGGCACAATCAACCACGACTTTTAATCCCTGAAAATTGACATTCTGGGAAATCGAACTTTTGCAGAACTCGATGTAACGCCCCTGGGCGTCATCGATCCTGTCAGCTTTGCCGAGCTTTTCAGAATCGACAGTTTCCATGGGTTGATCGATCATCGCCTCTATCGCCAGCTCAGCCTCGTCCGCCAGCTTGTCTCCCTGTGCAGAAAAGAACTTGATGCCGTTGTCGTAATAGGGATTGTGCGAAGCGCTGATAACAATACCCGCACATGCATGAAAGGTGCGCGTCAGATAGGCGATACCGGGAGTCGGCATCGGCCCTGTCAGCAGGACATCGACACCAGCCGCAGAAAGCCCGGCTTCCAGGGCGGACTCAAACATATAACCGGAAATACGCGTATCCTTGCCGATGACCACCCTGTTCGAACCTCCGCCAAGAACCCGTCCTGCCGCCCAGCCAAGCTTGAGGACGAATTCCGGTGTCACCTTGTCATGCCCGACCCGACCGCGAATACCGTCCGTACCAAAATGCTTTCTGCTCATTGTTGTATCACTGCTGCTGTTATCCGCATTGCATCGACTGTCGCCCTGACATCATGAACGCGTAAAATTGATGCACCCTTCATGGCTGCAATGACTGCTGCGGCAAGACTACCATAGAGGCGCTGGTCAGCCTCACTTTCATTCAGGATCTGACCAATCATGCGCTTGCGGGAAATACCTGCCAGCACTGGATATCCAAGTTTAGAGATAACATTAAGTTTTTTCAACAACTTAATATTATGACTTAGATTTTTACCAAAGCCGAACCCCGGGTCGATGAGAATTTTATCATCTGTTATACCGGCTGCAAGACAGGCCCGGGCGCGTTGCTGCAAATAATCCGAGACATCCGCAACAACATCGTCATAGTGCGGATGCTGCTGCATCGAGCGCGGATTGCCCTGCATATGCATCAGACACACAGGCAGCCGTGTCTCAGTGGCTGCCTCGATGGCCCCTGCAGCTGACAATGCACAAACATCATTGATCATACCGGCGCCTGCAGCAGCTGCTTCGCGCATCACCTCGGGTTTGCTGGTATCGATGGAGACCGGCACACAAAGTTCGCGGGTCAGGGATTCAATAACCGGGATGACGCGATCCAACTCCTGCTGGAGGGAGACTGACTGCGCACCGGGACGCGTGGATTCGCCACCCACATCGATGATGGCCGCGCCTTCATCGACCATGATAACGGCGTGTTTCAGAGCATCTGATGGTTTGATGAACAGCCCGCCGTCAGAGAATGAATCCGGCGTGACGTTGAGAATCCCCATGACGCGGGGTTGGTTGAGATCAAGATCAAGATTTGCACAACGTAAGATCATTGAAAGCGAGTCACAACAGATTACTTAATTTTTTGTAACTATTCAGCACCTACAGGGTCGTCACTGCTACCGGGTATATCTTCCGGAAAACGCCGTAAATACATCCATGTAGGCTCGCTTCGGCATCCCTGCCTCCGACGTTTCCTGCAGATACACCCAATAGCAGTGACTTATTGGCTGACTTCAGAGGATACTGAATAGTTACAATTTTTTTAACCACGGAATGCACGGAAGAAAAACACGGGATTTGTTAATTTTCAATCAGTCCGCAAGGTGTTTCATAATGTCTCAATAAGCCAGTGCATTTTGCGGCCAGAAGACCGCTCCCACGACGAAGACGAACCCTGGTGTGGGAGTGGTCTTCTGACCACGATTCAAATGCGATAGCATTGACCTCACATGCACAGGAACATCGTAAGCCAGATTTCGCTACCGCTCATCCGGCCTACGGGTTTTTCCTGCACGGCGTTATTGAGAGGTTACGGAATTCATTGCTTTCCCTTTCCGTGTGTTCCGTGGCTCCAATCTTTTATGAATCAGTGCTGGTTCGCAGGATCCCCTATCTGACCTTCACCCTTGTCATCCTTGTCATCTTTTTTTGCTTTCTCTTCTGGAGCTGCAGCATCGCCATCATCATCGTTCGAGTCCAGATCCGTGCCTGCCCAGTCTGCTGGAGGCTGCGGCTTCTTGCCGGCCATGATGTCTTTGATCTGATCCTTGTCGATGGTTTCATACTTCATCAGTGCATCAGACATCGCATGCAGTTGATCGATACTATTGGTCAAAATATCATGTGCGCGATCATAGTTGCGGTCGATAAAGGCGCGTATCTCCTCATCAATGGCATGCGCTGTATCATCCGAGACATTCTTGTGTGTCGTTACAGATTTCCCCAGAAAGACCTCGCCCTCATCTTCACCATAGGAGAGTGGCCCGAGGCGCTCAGAAAGACCCCAGCGGGTCACCATGTTACGCGCAATCTCAGTTGCTCGTTCGATATCGTTAGAGGCGCCTGTTGTGACGCTCTCGCCGCCAAAGATCAACTCCTCTGCAATGCGTCCGCCAAACAGACTGGAGATCTGGCTTTCCAAAAACTCCTTGCTGTGGCTGTACCTGTCCTGCTCGGGGAGAAACATGGTAACGCCGAGGGCGCGGCCACGCGGAATAATGCTGACCTTGTAGACAGGATCATGTTTTGGCACATTCAGGCCGACTATGGCATGACCGGCCTCATGATAGGCCGTGAGTTTTTTCTCATCCTCGGTCATCACCATGGAGCGGCGCTCCGCACCCATCATGATCTTGTCCTTGGCCTTCTCCATGTCGTCCATGTCGACATGTTTTTTATTCACACGCGCCGCAAACAACGCCGCCTCGTTGACAAGATTTTCCAGATCAGCGCCGGAGAATCCCGGTGTGCCGCGGGCTATCAATGCCGGCTTGATATCATCTGCAGCAGAAATTTTGCGTATGTAGATTTTCAGAATCTGCTCACGACCACGAATATCGGGCAGCGGGACGACCACCTGGCGATCAAAACGGCCGGGGCGCAGCAGCGCGGGATCCAGTACATCCGGCCGGTTGGTCGCAGCAATAACGATAACGCCGTCGTTGCCTTCAAAACCATCCATCTCAACCAGCAACTGGTTCAATGTCTGCTCACGCTCATCATGACCGCCGCCAAGTCCGGCGCCGCGATGACGACCGACAGCATCGATCTCGTCGATAAAAATAATGCAGGGGGCATGTTTTTTGGCTTGTTCAAACATGTCGCGCACCCTGGATGCACCGACACCAACAAACATCTCGACAAAATCACTACCGGAGATGGTAAAAAACGGCACTTTGGCTTCACCCGCTATGGCGCGCGCAAGCAGGGTCTTGCCGGTGCCGGGGGCGCCGACCATGAGCACACCCTTGGGAATCTTACCGCCAAGGTTCTGGAATTTGGATGGGTCACGCAGAAAGTCCACCATCTCGACGACCTCCTCCTTGGCTTCGTCGGCGCCTGCAACATCTGCAAAAGTGACTTTGATCTGGTCTTCGCTCAACATGCGCGCCTTGCTCTTGCCAAACGACATGGCTCCGCGGCCGCCACCGCCGCCCTGCATCTGACGCATGAAAAAGATCCAGATTCCGATGAGAATAAACAGCGGCAGCAAGTTGAAGAAAAGCTGCTCCCACATGGAGGGGACATCAGGCGGGTCCGCCGTGAATATGACATTGTGCTTCAGCAGATCATTCACCAGACCGTCATCACCGGGACTGTTGGTGTGGAAACTCTTGCCGTCCAGCATCTTGCCATCGATGGAGCGCCCATAGGCATCGATCCTGACCTCCTGAACCCTGCCATCCTCAACTGCGGTAATAAATTCCGAATAGTCAATATCGAGACTCTTACCGCTGCTGGTGCTGAATGTATTGAACACCGACATCAACACCAATGCGATGAAGACCCACAAGATTATATTTTTTACCATGTCATTCAATGAACCGTACCTCTCTCCGATACGTAATACTTCCAATTAGGATATTGCACATAGAAAGCGAGTTTCTCTATCAGAAAAACATCCTGCCTGGAAAAAAGCAAAATTGTATTTGATTATACCCTGAAATCATGACCGATGAGGTAGACTTCGCTGCTTTTACTGCGTGATGATTGTGGTTTTCGTGTCACGACGCTGGCAAAGTTTTCACGCACAAGGCGCATATAGGCATCAAATCCCTCGCCCTGAAAAATTTTGGTGAGAAAACTGCCGCCGGGCTTGAGTGTCTGCACTGCGAAATCGAGTGCAAGTTCGCACAAATAGATTGAACGTGGCTGATCGACAGATGCCATACCAGATAAGTTGGGGGCCATATCTGAAATTACAAGGTCAACATCACGACCTTTGAGTGCATCACAGAGTTTGTCGAGAGGCTGTTGCTCACGAAAGTCACCTTCGATAAAAGTCACGCCGGCAATGGCATCCATTGGCAGAATATCCAACGCAAACACTGCGCCCTTTTCACCGACGAGCTCATGTGCAACCTGGCTCCAACCGCCGGGAGCCGCGCCAAGATCAACCACAACATCTCCAGGCTGGATCAATTGATCTTTGTGCTGGATTTCAAGTAATTTATAGACTGCGCGCGAGCGATAGCCGTCGACCCGGGCCTTTTGCACATACTCATCGTTGAGATGACGATCCAGCCACTCTCTACTGCTTTTTGATCGCGCCATGAATATTCACTGTACGGAAATGGGGGACAGACCACGGTTTACTCCATTTCTCTTTGTAAACCGTGGTCTGTCCCCCATTTCGCTGTAAATAAGGTAGAATGCGCTGCTTCAATGGATCATTCAATAACAGCGAATCAATGACAATTACCGCAGCACAAAAACGTTTTCTACGCAGCAGAGCGCACCGCCTCAAACCCGTGGTGATGCTTGGTCAGCATGGTCTGAGCGAGAATGTCATGATTGAGGTCAACCTGGCGCTGGATGCGCATGAGCTGATCAAGGTCAAACTCAGTGCTGGTGATCGCGAAGAGAAAAAAAGCATACTCAACGAAATTCTCAGCAACAGCAAGGCCGAACTCATCCAGAGCATCGGCCATGTAGCCGTTCTATTTCGCCGCAATCATAAAAAACCGAAGATCAAACTGCCATAAAA
>JAYELV010000018.1:0-20779 GCA_034717755.1 Pseudomonadota bacterium
CGGTAAGAAAGCCTGAAGGGATTTAGTTAATCGTGTTGATATAGCGCATAGGGTTGACTGGCTTATCGTTCTTGCGCACTTCAAAATGAACATGCGGCCCGGTCGATCGCCCGGTGCTGCCAAGCAGCGCGATAGTGTCGCCTTTTTCAATAATGTCACCCTTCTTAACAATATTCTTCTTGTTGTGGCCGTAAAGGGTGGTCAGACCATCGGCGTGTTTGATCTCAACCATATTGCCATATCCTGAAGCACGCTCGGACTTGATGACGACTCCACCAGCAACTGCCTTGATCTTGGTACCTCTTTTGCCGGGAATATCGACCCCCTGATGGCCCTTGTATTTTCCGGATATCGGATGAACCCGCCCACCAAATCCTGATGAGATGTAACCTTTCACCGGCATTCCCGAAGGCACGACTTCCTTTTTGACATCGCGCTCAGTCAACACCTTTTCCAGTGTAGTCAGCTGCTTATCCTGGGATACCAGTTGATCACTCAAGCTCTCAATTCCCATCAGCAGATCGAGCGAGGATTGAGTGCGGCCCGTTTCACCATCCGAGGCGCTTCCCATTGCAGGCGCCTCCTTGAAGACCTCTTTATCGATATCGACATCAACCACAGAGACAAGACGCTCACCAATGGCCTCCAGACGCATCAGTTTCGCCTGCAGAGATCCCAGTTTGATGGCCAGGGCATCCAGGTTGTTTTCAGTATCTGCCTTGACCCGTTGTAGGTTCTCACGCTCTTTGCCCACCATCTCCGTGAGTGACGCAATTTCAGATTCTGATTCCGCTGGTATGCTGGCGTTATGAAAACCAAGCTGATAGCCAATTTTTCCCGCCATAGCTGCAGCAACTATCGACACAGTGAGCAGAACCGACACATGCATCGCCAGCTTTGGCAAGGAGATCTTTTTCTCAATTGAGCTTGAAAACATACTACTTTTCCTCAACAATAAAGAGCAGGCCTTTCGAAGAGAGATTCACGTGGCAAAACACTCTCAAACCGTCTCACGCTATTTACAACATAGCGATTTTTTCTCCTCTCTGTACGAAACCCACAGGGAGGAAGCTAAATTGCTGCAGCTAATCCAGCAACAATTTCCACACGATTTAACTTCCCATTGTACAGCCGTACACAAAAAAGGTCAAATCCTGACACTCTATGTCGATGCGCCGGTGTGGGCCAGCAAAATGCGCTATCTCAGTGGGAAAATTGCTGAATGTGCTGCAGTCAGTGAGGTCAGAATCCGGGTATCCCCGCCAGCGCCCCGGCAACAGCCGGTGGAGACAAAAACCCCTCCCCGTCATTCAGACAAGGGCGCGAAGATATTATCGGATGCAGCCGCCTACACGACTGACAAGGATCTGAAAGCTGTTTTACTGCGTCTCTCGAAAGTGGTCAGGCGGTAACTTTAGCTGCCTGGATGTAGGAGATGGGGGCGCCATCCTGTTCATCGAATACGACCTCTTCCCATGCGGATTGATCTGCCAGCAATGCATGCAGCAGCTGGTTATTCAGCGCATGTCCTGACTTGAAGCCGTGAAAAGCGCCTATCAGGCTGTGACCGAGCAGGTAGAGGTCACCTACTGCGTCCAGAATCTTGTGCTTGACGAATTCATCCTCATAACGCAGCCCATCTTCATTCATGACCCGATAGTCATCGACAACCACCGCATTGTCCAGACTTCCCCCCAGTGCAAGATTGTTTTCGCGTAACATTTCAATCTCATTGAGGAAACCAAAAGTTCGCGCACGGCTCACTTCTCGCACAAAAGATGTCGAGGAAAAGTCCATGACTGCTGTTTTTGGCCTGTCAATGAACGCAGGATGATCAAATTCGATACCAAAGCTCATTTTGAAGCCATCAAAAGGGGTCAATGCAGCTTTTTTATCGCCGTCATTGACTTCGATAGGCCGCAGAATCCGCACAAAGCGCTTTGCCACATTTTGCTCAACGATTCCGGCAGACTGGATCAAAAAAACAAATGGCGCCGCACTACCATCCATGATCGGCACTTCAGGCGCACTGACATCGACATAGGCATTATCGACTCCAAGACCGGCAAAGGCTGACAGCAGGTGCTCCACAGTGGAGACCTGCACATCATCTTTTTCCAGCGTCGTCGAGAGACTGGTGTCTCCAACATTAACAGCCCTGGCTTCAATCTCGACAGGGGTGTCAAGATCTATGCGGCGAAATACGATGCCTGTATTCGCTGCTGCAGGGCGTAGAGTCAACAACACCTTATCTCCGGTATGAAGCCCGACACCGGTCGCCTTGATGCTGTTTTTAAGGGTGCGCTGTTTAATCATCAGCAATCTCTTTAAATCACGAGGTTAAGATTGTCTAAATACGGTGCTTATGAACCCTCCTTTAGACAACACTCCCCTCTTTATTAGGGAATTCCCTAATATTAAACTATAAAATGATGACATCTGCAAGATTTATCGCAATTTAATCATTCTGTTTGCGTAAAAAAGCAGGAATATCAAGGTAATCCATTCCTGCACTGGCAGCGGGCTCACTCTTTGCAGCAACCTTGGTGGTTCTGCGGATGACGGTTGGGTTATCAAACTCTCCGTAACTGGCCGGGGAATTTACATCAGCATCAGGATTGACGTCGCTACCTGCTACCTTCGGCTGTTTGACAACCTCCATCTCAGGTTTACGCACTTCGGGCCTCTTCGGCTGTTTCTGCTCCTGTTCACCACCGATTCCGGTCGCAACAACGGTGACCTTGAGCTCGTCATGCATATCCGGATCGATCACTGTGCCGACAACGACAGTCGCATCATCGTCCGCATACTCTCTGACAGTGGTGCCAACTTCATCGAATTCACCGATCGACATATCCATCCCGGCGGTAATATTGACAAGGATCCCCTTGGCGCCGGTCAGATTGACATCTTCCAGCAACGGGCTCTGCAGTGCGGTTTCAGCAGCTTCGCGTGCACGCTCCTCACCTGTTGCACTACCGCTGCCCATCATCGCAAGGCCCATCTCCGCCATCACCGTACGCACATCGGCAAAGTCAACGTTGATCAGACCAGGCTTGGTGATGAGCTCCGAAATACCCTGCACAGCATTCAGCAAAACGTCATTGGCAGCCTTAAAGGCATCCAGCAGCGTCATATTTGACCCCAACACCGGCACCAGCTTATCGTTTGGAATGGTAATCAGGGAATCAACGGATTCGCGCAGCAGCTTGATACCCAACTCGGCGGCCTGCATGCGGCGCCCACCTTCAAAACGAAATGGCTTGGTCACCACAGCCACCGTCAGAATTCCGAGCTCTTTTGAGATCTCGGCGACGACAGGGGCCGCACCTGTACCGGTTCCACCTCCCATACCGGCGGTAATAAAAACCATATCGGCGCCCTGCAGCTGCTCTCTGATATGGTCGCGATCCTCCAGTGCGGCCTGTTGGCCAACTTGCGGATTCGCTCCGGCGCCAAGCCCCTTGGTCAATTCCGAGCCAATTGGCAATAACGCCGGAATACCGCTCCGGTTGAGGGCCTGTACATCGGTATTTGCACAGATAAAGTCAACCCCTTCAAGATTTTCACTCAACATATGGCTGACGGCATTCCCCCCTCCCCCGCCAACGCCAATCACTTTGATCACTGCTTCTTGTGTATAGTTATCGATTATTTCAAACATTTGTTATCTCCTGCACCCAGTTAAATTAGTCATTTATGTGTTGCCTCCAAAACGGGAAGAAAATCTTCCCGTCATCCCCAACCGGATTCAGACGCATCCGGTACTTTTTCAACGGCCTGTAGGCATCCGGCCATTGAAAAAATTTTGTCAATCAATTCTAATCTCATACATTATTATTTGGCCTCGCAGCCCCTTTAAATGCTCTCTTCATCCGCTCTGATACTCACCGCCACCATCAGAAATTACCCTGAAACCAGCTCTTCATACGTCCCCACATTTCACGAAAACTCCCTTTTTCACGGCCGCGTTCACTCGATGCTCCATTCTCAAGTCCGAACAGCAACAGTCCCACACCGGTTGCATGAATCGGGTTGTTGATGACCTCGGCCATACCGGTGACTAACTGCGGGACCCCCAGCCTGACAGGCATATGGAACACCTCTTCCGCCAGATCGATCAAGCCTTCCACCTTTGAACTGCCACCGGTCATGACAATGCCGCCAGCCAGGAGATGCTCAAACCCACTGCGTCTCAATTCTGCGTGTATCAGCTGCAGCAACTCTTCGTAACGCGGCTCGATCACCTCCGCCAGCGTCTGGCGTGACAGGGTTCTGGAGGGGCGATCACCTATACTGGCAACCTCAATGGTCTCCTCCGAAGCCGCCAACTGAGTCAATGCACAGCCATAGCGAATCTTGATCTCCTCGGCATGCACTGTTGGTGTGCGCAGAGCGACTGCAATATCGTTTGTCACCTGGTCACCGGCAATGGGAATCACCGCTGTATGCCGGATCGAACCATCGGTAAAGACTGCGATATCCGTGGTGCCGCCGCCAATATCAACCAGGCAAACACCCAGCTCCTTCTCGTCATCCGAGAGCACCGCGTAGCTCGAGGCAAGCTGTTCCAGGGTCAAGTCGCTGACCTCCAGACCACAGTGGCGTACGCATTTGTCGATGTTCTGCGCCGCGCTGACTGCCCCGGTGACGATATGCACGCGCGTTTCGAGACGCACACCGGACATACCCACGGGCTGATGAATCCCCTCCTGCTCATCAATGATGAATTCCTGTGGCAGTATGTGCAGGATTTTGCGATCCGCCGGGATCGCTACAGCCTGTGCTGCATCGATCACCCTGTCGACGTCACTCTGCGTTACCTCGCCATCCTTGATAGCCACGATACCGTGAGAATTGAGGCTCGTAATGTGGCTGCCTGCAATTCCGGCAAACACCGAATGGATTTCACACCCCGCCATCAGCTCTGCCTCTTCGACAGCACGTTGTATCGAGCTCACCGTGGCTTTAATATCGACCACCACACCTTTTTTCAAGCCTGTCGAAGGATGCGTGCCGATGCTGATGACCTCGATCTCGTCATCCGCCTGTATCTCACCAACAAGACAGACAATCTTGGATGTTCCAATATCCAGTCCGACAATAAGATTCTTATCCGTTTGTGCGCTCATACCTGTGACTCAATCGACTCTTTTTTTAACATTTTTGTTTTTTCATTTTCTTTAGGGTCCAGCTGTTTCATTCTCACTGCGACTCCTCCGGAGTAACGTGCATCGATAACCTCGAGAGTGGCTGTGCGTCCGGCAAAATAATTCAGCAGCAAACCGGCTCTTGCCAATCGCTCCATGACACTGCTGTTGCCAAGCTCGATACGCACCCCCGAGGCCAGCCATACTGTCCAGCCACTGCGCGCATTGCGACGCAGCCGCGCCACGACTGCCTCACCAGTCAGGAGCTCTCTGATCTGCCTGAAATGCTGCATCACATCTTCTGCGAATCGCGCCTCGGCATCGATCTGCGGAAGATCCGCAAACGACTCCTCCAGCGATGGTGCAAACAACTCCCCCTTTTGACTAATGAGGTGAGTCTCTCCCCAGCGTGCAAATGGCGCATGCTCCTCGATTTTGATCACCAGCGTGTCCGGCCACACCCTGCGCACAGTGACAACAGAGACCCACTGCAGCTGCTTGAGCGCAGACTGTATGTGGTTGACGTCCAGCATGAAGAATCCACCGCTCATCGCTCCTGAAATAATGCTTTCCAGTTCACTGCGTTTGACATGCTCAAAACTTCCATCCAGCACCACGGACTTCACCGGCATCAGTGACGGATCCTTGGTTTTTTCATTGATCCAGTAGACTGCGACTGCAATGATAGCGATCAACAACAGGGCGCCGCCGGAGCGCATCCACAACACATCAGTGCGGGAAACAGATTGTTTTTTAATGCTTGACTTCCTCTTTGCAGCCATCAGTCATGCTCCAGCGTTTGTTCGAGGATCTTCCACACCAGCGCATCAAAACCAATCCCCTGCGCCTCTGCCGCCATCGGCACCAGGCTGTGATCCGTCATTCCCGGCACGGTATTGACCTCGATAAGCCACATTTGACCGGCCTCATCGATCATCATATCGACACGTCCCCAACCGCTTGCTCCGACGGCATCAAATGCCTCCAGCGCAAGATCCTGCGCCTGCTTCTCCCTGACGGGGTCGAGACCCGAAGGGATATGATAGCCAGTCTCATCCGATTGATACTTGGCTTCATAATCATAAAATGCATTGGCTGTCTGCAGACGAATCACTGGCAGTGCATCACGCCCCAGAATAGCGACCGTATATTCACTTCCCGTGATCCACCGTTCTGCAATCACAATCGGGTCATACTCACGCGCTACCTGCCAGGCCCTGACAAGTTCCTCGCCAGTGGTGACACGCGACATACCGATACTCGAGCCTTCGTTTGCAGGCTTGATCATGAGAGGAAAGCCCAGCGCAGCCGCCAACTCCAGATCATCGGAGTTGCGCAGCAATTGATAGACGGGCGTCGGCTGACCACACCCCTCCCATAACAACTTGGTGCGGTATTTATCCATGGCGATAGCGGATCCCATCACCCCGCTGCCGGTATAGGGGATTCCCAGAGTTTGCAGCGCTCCCTGGATCTGGCCATCTTCGCCGCCCCTGCCGTGCAGTACGATAAATGCACGCTCATAGTTGTCCTGATAGAGACCCACAATATCCTTAGCAGTGGTGATGTCCACGGCATGTGCGTTGACGCCCCCGCGCAGCAAACCGTCGACAACAGCCTGACCACTGTTCAGCGAGACTTCACGCTCGGCAGATGTCCCCCCCATCAGTACTGCAACCTTTCCAAAGCGATCTCCAGCACTCATGCCGCCTCCCCGACTATATGCACTTCGGCCTGCAATCTGGCGCCGTTTTGCTGCAATACCTGCTGTTGCACGTACTCCATCAACTGCTCAATATCTGCTGCCGTGGCGCTGCCACGATTGATAATAAAATTCGCATGTTTTTCAGAAACACAGGCGCCCCCGATGCAGTAGCCTTTGAGACCGGCAGACTCAATCAGTCGCGCCGCAAAATCATCCTGCGGGTTGCGGAATGTCGATCCGCTGCTTGCCTGGGTGGTTGGCTGCGTACGGCTGCGCTGCTCCAGCAACTGCCGGATTTTTTGCTGTGCCTGCTTTACATCACCATGTTGCAAACGAAACCAGCCGCGTATAAAAAACTCATCCTCAGGCCGGGCCACTTCACGGTAGTGCACTTCAAACTCCTGTGGCAAACGAGTTCTGATGACACCGTGTCGATCAATGGTTTCAACCTTTATTACATTTCTCCAGGTGTCGCTGCCGAATGCGCCGGCATTCATGGCAAGCGCGCCACCAATGGTGCCGGGAATACCGGCAAAAAATTCAAGGCCGCAGTAACCCTGTTTAGCACTCGCCCTTGCCACCTTTGCACAGCTCGCACCTGCTTGCGCAGAGAGTTCGTCATCACAGATTGCAATCTCCTGAAGCCGACCTTTAGTAAGAATCACACTGCCGTCAAAGCCGCCGTCCCGCACCAGCAAATTGCTTCCCAGTCCGACCCATAGCAGCGGCTCATCGTCGGCAAGTTGCTGCAAAAACTGCTGCAGATCATCAATATCCGCCGGCCGGAACAACTGCTTCACGACTCCACCTGTGCGCCAGCTGCAGTGAGGCCCCATGGGTTCCTGCTGCAGCAGTTCTCCACGCAGCTGCCGCATCACAACCCCTCCACCAGCAGAGGCAGCTTGGCCGCAACCTGGCCAATACTGCCGGCTCCCATCATCAATACCACGTCATCCGGCTCCATCACCGCCGCCAATGTCTGCGGCAACTCATCAAGCTGCTCAACAAAAATCGGGTTGATCTGCCCGCGAGTACGGATCGCAGCAGCCAGTGCACGTCCGTCAGCACCGCTGATCGGTGACTCGCCGGCTGCATAGACTTCATTCAACAACAGCATATCTGCGCTCGATAGAACCACAGTGAAATCTTCGAACTGCTCCTGGGTGCGGCTATAGCGGTGCGGCTGAAATACCAGCACCAGACGACGCTGCGGCCAGCCTGCCCTGACAGCATCAATCGTTGCGGCCACTTCGCGCGGATGGTGCCCATAATCATCGACCAGCATGACGCTGCCGCCCTTCCACTCAAATTCCTGAGTCTGAAAGCGCCTGCCAATACCTGCAAAATTTTTCAGTGCATGCTGAATAGCCTCATTATTCACACCCAGTTCACGTGCAATAGCAACAGCCGCCACTGCATTCAATACATTATGCTGTCCGGGCATATTAAGAGTGATATCGATAACGCCGTCATCGATGCACTGCACCTGAAATCCGGTGCGCAAACCCTGCTGCTCAATGTTGAGAATACGTATATCAGCATCCTGCGACTGCCCGTAGGTGATCACCCGACGCGCTACCCTGGGTATCAGGTTGCGCACTTCAGGATCATCGATGCACATCACAGCCAGACCATAGAAGGGCAAGTGATGCAGAAATTCGACAAATGTCTGGCGCAGCCGCTCAAAATCCCCTCCATAGGTCTCCATATGGTCATGGTCAATATTCGTGATTACCGAGATCATCGGCTGCAGATAGAGAAACGAGGCATCACTCTCATCGGCCTCTGCAACCAGGTAATCACTGGCGCCCAGCTGCGCATTCGCTCCGGCTGAATTCAACAGCCCGCCAATGACAAAGGTTGGATCCAGCCCTCCCTCGGCAAGCAGGCTGGTCACCAGGCTTGTAGTAGTGGTTTTTCCATGGGTTCCTGCGACTGCGATGCCATATCGAAAACGCATCAATTCAGCCAGCATCTCGGCGCGCGGCACCACCGGAATGCGTTTTTCCCTGGCGTAAAGCACCTCAGGGTTGTCATCTCGAATCGCTGTGGAGACAACCACCGCATCACAACCTTCAACCTGTTTCGCCTCGTGGGTGTGAAAAATGGTGGCGCCCATAGCTCGCAACTGCTGCACTGCAGTGTTGTCCGAGAGATCCGAACCGGAGACTCTGTAACCGAGATTGATCATCACCTGGGCGATGCCATTCATACCTGAACCGCCGATACCGACAAAGTAGAGGTGTGATACGCGCATACGCATCGCCTGTATGGCGCGGTCCTGCACCATAGCGCCCTGTATGGTCATCGCATCATCACCCTTTCGCAAATATCGACAACCTGTGAAGTCGCATCGCTTCTTGCCAGCAGGCGCGCCTTTTGCGCCATTTGCAGCAGTCTGTCACGCTCAAGATTGCGTATTCTTTGCGCCAGCACCGCAGCGCTCATGTCACGCTGTTGTAAGATGATTGCTGCCCCCTGGTCTGCAAGATAACGCGCGTTGAGTGTCTGGTGGTCATCTACCGCAAAAGGATAGGGCACCAGTATCGAGGCGACACCAGCGGCTGCAAGCTCGGAAACGGTCAGTGCGCCGCTGCGGCATATCATCAGATCCGCCCAGCCATAGGCTTCCGCCATATCATCAATAAACTCGACAACCCATGCTTTTACCCCTGCCTCTTCATAAGCCTGCAACGTCTGCTGCTCTTTATTGCGGCCCGATTGATGTCCGATAGCGGGGCGCTGCTCTTCATCGATGAGCGCCAACGCCTGAGGAACCACTTCGTTGAGTGTTGCTGCGCCGAGAGACCCTCCAACAACCAGCACCTGTACCGGCCCTTTGTGTTGTGACATGCGTTCGGCAGGAGGCGCCAGCGCAGCTATTTCTGCTCGCACCGGGTTCCCCGTGGTGGTCACTTTTTTCGACGCCCTGAAGGTTCCCGGGAATGCTTCACACACTGCCGTGGCGACTTTGGAGAGCAACCTGTTGGTGACTCCGGCGATCGCGTTCTGCTCGTGAATCACCAGCGGGGTGCGTGTCAGGCGGGCAGCCACACCACCCGGACCGGAAGCAAAGCCTCCCATGCCGATGACCAGTGCCGGCTTTCTGCGGCGCATCACAGCCAGCGCCTGCAGCAGCGATTGCGACAGCAGCAGGGGAGCGGTCAACATGCGCTTGACGCCATTGCCCCGCAGCCCCTTGATATTGACCACATCGAACTCGATCTCATGCTGAGGAACCAGGCGGGATTCAAAGCTGTCCGGAGTCCCCAGCCAGCTAACCGTGTAGCCTCTGGATTGCAACTCTTTTGCAGTCGCCAGCGCCGGATAGACATGCCCCCCGGTTCCTCCTGCCATGATGATGACGTGTCTCATCTTTTGCTCCGTTTGGATTCTTTTGGCACAACCTCAAGATGGATGCGCTGTAACAGCGCAATCACCACACAGGCAACGATGATGCTATTGCCTCCATAGCTCATCAGCGGCAAAGTCAAACCCTTGGTGGGAAGCAGACCAAGATTGACGCCAATATTGATAAACGCCTGAAATCCTATCCACAATCCACCGCCATAGGCGATATATGCCGCAAAGCGCCTGCTGCGCTTCTCCGCCATCACGCCAATGCGAAAAGCGCGCCAGCAGATATAAGCAAACAGCAGGATAATCGCCACCGTACCGAGCAGACCGAACTCCTCGCCGATCACTGCAATCAGAAAATCGTTGTGCGCTTCCGGAAGATAGAAAAGTTTTTGCACCCCTTCTCCCAGTCCGACGCCACTCCATTCACCACGTCCAAATGCGATCAATGCATTGGAGAGCTGGTAACCGCTGTTGAGCGGGTCGGCAAAAGGGTCCATAAAAGAGGTAACGCGTTTCATGCGATAGGGTTCTACGATCACCAGCACACCCAGCGACACAATGGCGACTGCAAACAGAACCAGATACTGACGTATCGGCACACCACCGAGAAACAGCATGCCAAAAGCGATGAACAGCAACACCACGGTGGTCCCCATGTCGGGCTGCAGCATGATCAATCCGGCAGCGATCAGCACTGGCAGCAATGGTTTGATGAAACCCCACACGCTGGTCGTGACCTCCACATGCTTGCGATTCAGGTAGCTGGCCAGGTAGAGCAGCACGAACAACTTCATAAATTCGGAACTTTGCAGATTAAATCCGCCAATAGAGATCCAGCGCTGTGCGCCATTGACGGTACGGCCAACCCCCGGAACCAGCACCAGCACCAGCAGCACAATACCCACAATAAAAAGCAGGGGGGTCCAGCGTTCCCAGCGATCAATCGGGATACGCATGACGATTGCGGCAGTAGCCAGCCCCAGCAATACAGCAAACACATGACGATAGACGAAAAAGTAGGGCGCCTCTGCGAAGCGATGCATGGTCGCCGAGCCCACCATCACCATCCCGATGAGCAGTAAGGCCAGAGCCGCGGCCAGCAACGCGTAATCCAGTCGCGGCATCTTTAGTACTTGTCCCTCGCTACGCTGCATGACTGCTTCCGTCATCCGAGCCTCCCGACTGCTTGCATGAAAGCTTCGCCACGCTGCATATAATTCTCATACATATCAAAACTGGCGCATGCCGGGGACAACAATACCCTGTCGCCGGGACGGGCAAGATCCGCCGCCAGCCTGACAGCGTCGTTCATATCTGCAGCATTGACGCCAGGCACTGCTCCGCCGACAGCCCTGGCAATCTGCGGCGCATCACGACCAAGCAGCACCAGGGCGCGAACATAAGCCGGCAGCAGAGCTGCAAGCGGTGAAAAATCAGCACCTTTACAATCCCCCCCCGCAATCAGGATGGAGCGGCTTGCGTCAGCCATATCCAGTCCTTGCAGCGCAGCGATAGAGGCGCCGACATTTGTCCCTTTGGAGTCGTTATACCAGCGTACATGATCGATTTCAGCAACAAACCATGTACGGTGGGCAAGTCCGCGAAAATCCCTGATAGCCTGCAGCATGGCATCCATAGGCAAGCCAACGACTTCACCAAGCGCCAGCGCAGCCAGTGCATTCGCCTGGTTGTGCTTTCCGGCAGCAGGGATTGCGGACGTTTGCAGCAGCAGCTGCTCTCCCCTGCACAGCCACTGCTCACCCTCTACATCACAGATACCATATTGGTCCGGCTGTGGGGAGTGCGTGCTAAAACTGACGCTACGGGCATTGTCAGCCAGTTGCATTGCGGCAGGGTCATCCAGATTCACGACAGCAGTTTCAGCGTTGTGGTAAATGATCGCCTTTGCCTGTACATACTCCTCATAGGAGTCGTAGCGATCCAGATGATCGGCGCTGAGATTCAGAATCACTGCAGCTTTGGCGCGTAAGCTGTGAATCGTCTCCAGTTGAAAACTGGAGAGCTCCAGGATATAGAGCGCATTTTCCTCATCCAGCAGCTGCAGCACCGGTGTGCCGAGGTTGCCTCCGACGCCGGCGCGAACGCCGGCTGTTTTCGCCATTTCTCCCAACAGTGTCGTCACCGTACTCTTGCCGTTGGAGCCGGTAATGGCCACCACCGGTACACTCACTTCGCGCAAAAACAGCTCGACATCACCGATGACTTCGATGCCCCGCGAGATAGCCTGCTGTATCAGCGGCTCTTTCAGGGAGACGCCGGGGCTCACAACCAGACGCTCTGCAGCCGCGAAAACATCAGCATCAAAGGCGCCGGTAAAGAGCGCCACATGCGGATATTCATCGCGCAGCTGCTGCAAACCCGGCGGCTGATCACGACTATCAATGACAGCCAGGCGAATATCCCTGCCAGCCAGAAAACGCACGCAGGAGAGCCCGGTAGCCCCCAGACCCACTATCAGGGTCATCGGGGCTTCCTTCTGCTGCTTGATATTGCTGCTCTCTGCAGTATGCATTTTCATCAACAAAGTCAGTTATCTAAGTTTCAATGTAGCGAGTCCAATCAACACCAGGATAAGACTGATAATCCAGAACCTGACGATGACGCGTGGTTCCGGCCAGCCTTTGAGTTCATAGTGATGGTGCAGCGGCGCCATGCGAAATACCCGCTTGCCGGTCATTTTGAAAGATGCGACCTGAATGATGACCGACAATGTCTCGATCACAAAAATCCCTCCCATGATCAACAGCACCAGCTCCTGGCGCACCGCCACCGCGACCACGCCCAGCGCTGCGCCTATTGCAAGTGCTCCAACATCACCCATGAAGACCATCGCAGGATGGGTGTTGAACCACAGAAAACCAATGCCGGCGCCCAGCAGCGCCGCACAAAAGACCGCCACTTCACCCACACCTGATAGATAGGGAATCTGTAAATACTCTGCAAACTTGATGTTCCCGGAGAGATAGGCAAAAATCATCAGGCCTCCGGCGACCAGGATAGTCGGCACGATTGCCAGGCCATCCAGCCCATCGGTCAGATTGACCGCATTGGAGGTGCCGACAATGACAAAGTAGGCAAGCACCACATAGAAGAGCCCGAGATTCAATGCCACATCCTTGAAAAAGGGGACGAACAGCTGCGTCTCCTGGGGTTCCGTAGCCGTCATATAGAGCGCCATGGCTGCGGCAAAGCCAAACAGTGACTGCCACAGATATTTATAGCGGGAGGCAAGACCCTTGGGATCCTGTTTGACCAGCTTCTTGTAATCATCCACCAGCCCCACACCACCGAATGCCAGCGTGGTGAGTAGAACAATCCACACATAACGGTTTCCCAGATCTGCCCACAGCAGGGTGCTGACGCCGACTGCAACCAGAATCAGGGCACCGCCCATGGTCGGCGTTCCCGCCTTGGCAAAATGGGTTTTGGGCCCGTCATCACGCACCGGCTGCCCCTTGTAGGTGGCGAGCTTGCGAATCATCGCCGGTCCGATCACAAAAGAGACCACCAACGCTGTCAGCACACTAAGGATGATGCGCAGCGTCTGATATTGAAATACATTGAAGCCACTCTCGAATTGCGCCAGATAGTTAGCCAGGTAGATCAGCATCCGATATCCTCATTTGCAGTCAGTGCCTCGACAACCCGCTCCATACGTGCGGCGCGCGAACCTTTGATCAACACGACATGCTGGTCATCCAGTTGCAATTGCAGGGCATTATTCAATACGTCGATGTCATCAAAGGCAAAGCCATTGCTGCCGAAGGCGGCAGCAGCTGCGGCGCTCATCGGACCCAGGGTGTAAAGCCTGTCGATGCCGGACGCCGCCGCCACCCGCCCAAGCTCTGCATGGATTGCTTCAACATCGCCTCCCAACTCTGCCAGATCGCCAAGCACCAGCACAGTGCGTGCAGAAAAATTTTCCAGCAGTGCAATCGCGGCTGCAACCGAATCAGGGTTAGCATTATAGGTATCATCGATAATGCGCAGTCCGGCAGCATTGCGGCGGGGAAAAAGCCGCCCGGGCACAGGCCGGATTGATTTCAGACCATCATGAATCAAGCTGTGATCAATCTGCAGTGCTGCACAGACCGCAACTGCGGCAAGTGCGTTCATACGATTGTGCTCCCCCGCCAACGGCAGTTGCAGCGATAATTGCCGCGCACCGATATGCACTTCAAACTGCTGTTCAAAACCACTCTCACTCCATCGTGTCCTGGATGAATTTTTTTCCAGGCGCACGTCACAGCTCTGCAGCTGACCAAATGTGATGACCTGATGATCACCAGCCAGTTCCCGCCACAGCGGCAGCCATTGACTCTCTCCGTTACACACAAAAATGCCGTCATCGGAGAGGCCATCAATAATCTCCCCCTTGGCGCGTGCGACTCCTTCAATGGAACCGAAGCCTTCAAGGTGTGCGCGTCCGGCATTATTCAGCAGTGCTACATCAGGAGATGCGGTGACACTGAGTTGATGGATCTCGTGCAGATGGTTCGCACCCATCTCTATCACCGCATACTCTTCATTCTGCAAGCGTGTCAAAGTCAATGGCACGCCAATTTCATTGTTGAGGTTACCGATGGTTGCCAGTACGCTGCCCTGCTGGGATAAAATTGCAGCCAGCATCTCCTTGACGGTGGTTTTTCCATTACTGCCGGTCAGCGCAATCACCACTGCATGCGACTTGCTGCGCCAGGCTGCGGCCAGCTGCAGCAAGGCAATGCGTACATCGGCAACGATGATCTGCGGGATCCCGATGTCGATTTTTCTGTCGACCAATGCAGCTACCGCTCCCTGACTTGCAGCCATTTCCACATAGTCATGACCGTCAAAATTCTCCCCGGGAATTGCCACAAACAGCGCCTCTCCATCGAGCGTGCGACTGTCTGTACTCACTGCATTAAAACGCGCATCGCCATTAACTGCCTCACCGCTGAGGATTGATGCCGCTTCGCTGACGGAGAAGTCGATCATTGCCCACCTCGCAGAAGCTTCTCAACCACTTCCCTGTCACTGAAGTGATGACGTTGATCACCAATAATCTGCACATCTTCATGCCCTTTCCCTGCAACCAGCACCAGATCCCCTGAAGTTGCATGTTTGATGGCATAGGCGATCGCCTGCAGGCGATCACGCATGACCCGCTGAGGATGTTTCATACCGCATAGAATCTGTTCGATAATGGCGTCACCGGATTCACTGCGAGGATTGTCATCGGTCACAATCACCCGGTCCGCCAGCTCTTCGGCTACAGCCCCCATCAATGGCCGCTTGCCCGCGTCACGATCGCCACCACAACCAAACAGGCAGATGAGTTCACCCTGTGTATGTTCACGTGCGGCAAGCAGTGCATTTTTCAACGCATCCGGTGTATGCGCGTAGTCAACCACAACCAATGGCTGGTTGTCACCGCCAAAACGCTCCATACGCCCCGGTACAGCCGGCACGCTCGAGAGGCGCTTGACCAACTGGACCAGAGGAACTCCTGCAGCCACCAGCGCTCCAGCCACTGACAGCAGGTTATCAACATTGAAACGTCCTATCAGCGGAGACTCCAACACCACCTGCTGCCGCTCATAATGCAGAATCATTTTGAGCCCCTGCTGCGTCGGACGGATGTGCGATGCACGCAACTGCACATCCGCGGCATTCACACCGACTGTGATACAGCGCATCCCAGGCGCAAGACCCTCCCTGATCTGCTGCCCGTACGGATCATCCATATTGATCACCACGCAACGCAAACCCGGCAAACGGAACAACTCCTGCTTGGCTTCACCATACGCCTGCATGGTGCCGTGATAGTCGAGGTGATCACGGCTGAGATTGGTAAACACAGCCACATCAATATGCGCACCATCGACTCTCTCCTGATCCAGCGCATGGGAGGAGACCTCCATCGCGACTGCACTAATACCCGTTTGCACATAGTCTGCAAACATCTGCTGCAGAGTAATCGCATCTGGCGTGGTATGCGTTGCCTGCTGCAGAGAACCGGGCGCACCGTTGCCGAGTGTTCCAATCATGGCGCAATTTTCCAGCACCCCCGCCGTCAACCAGGCGCAGGTGGTTTTTCCATTGGTGCCGGTGTATCCAATGATTGTCAGCCGCGCAGAGGGATCAGCATAAAATCTTGCAGCAATCCTGCCTGCATGGACCCTGGCGGCGGCAATCACAGGAATAGGTGCATCCAAAGCCTCGATGCGCTCTCTACTCCACACATCATCAATTTCAGCAACAACAGCAGCAGATCCCGCATCAACCGCCTGCTGCAGATAATCAAGCCCATGCCCGCAGGTTCCGGGAAGCGCGATGAACAATGCCCCCGGTGTCAGCCTGCGGCTGTCCAGCGAGAGAGAGCTGATCGCAAGCTGCGCCAGTTGCGGCGGCGCTTCATCAAGCAGTTCTCCAAGCAACGGGGTATTTGACAGCTGTGTCGCAGGCATCATTGCACGGCTCCCGTGCTTGCTACCTGCAATTCACTCTTTGGCCGTTTGTTGTCAGGCGCGACATTCAGCAGCCTCAAGGCATGACCCATCACTTCAGAAAACACCGGTGCAGCAACCGCACCACCGTAATGACCATTTTTCACCGGCTCATCAAAGACAATCACCATGACCAGTTTCGGTGCTGTCGCAGGCGCTATTCCTGCAAATAAAGCACGGTATTTTTTCTTCTTGTCTTTGTATCCCTGCGATCCCAGTTTTACGACCGTTCCGGTTTTACCCGCAACCCGGTAGCCGCTCACAGCCGCTTTTGGCGCTGTACCCTGCGCTGAGACCACCCCCTCCATCATCTTGCGCAGAGACCTTGCCGTCTCGACGGAGAGCACCCGTTCTCCTTTAACCGCTTTATCAACGCGCAACAGCGAGAGAGGACGACGGATGCCATCAGCAGCAAGAATCGCATAGGCCTGCGCCAGCTGCAGTGTCGATACAGAGATCGTATATCCAAATGCCAGAGTGGCCTGATCGATACGCCGCCATAACCCGTAGTCGCGCAGCACTCCGCTCGCCTCACCGGGGAAATCGATCATCACCGGCTGCCCGAAACCAAAACTGTCCAGCATCTTCCAGTGATCCTTTACCGGCATTTTCAAGGCGATGGTTGCTGATCCCACATTACTGGAACGACGCAGTACTCCGGCAGGATCGAGCACGCCATTGCCTTTCGGGTCACTCACCTTGTTGCGGCCTACCCATAGAGTCCCTTTACCGGTATTTATTTTGGTATTCTCAGTGATATAGCCAAGCTCCATCGCTGTTGCAAGGGTCAGCGGCTTCATCGTCGAACCGGGTTCGAAAATATCGATGACAGCGCGATTGCGCGCCCGTCCCCCGAGGTTGCTGCGGCTGGCATTGGGGTTATAGGAGGGTTGACTCACCATCGCCAGCACCTCTCCACTATCGACATCCAGCATCACCAGCGAAGCCGACCTCGCCTGATGTTTGACAACCGCTTTTTTCAGCGCCCGATAGGCATAGAACTGCAAGCGGCGATCCAGGCTCAGCACAATGTCCTCTCCTCCCTGCGGCTCCCGGATACTCGAAACATTTGCCAGCAGACGCCGCTTGGCGTCCTTGAGGACCAATTTACGCCCTGCTTCGGCATTCAACTCTTCATCATATTGAAACTCCAGCCCCTCCAGTCCTCTTTCATCACGCCCGGAGAAACCGATCACATGTGAAAAATATTCACCTGCCGGATAGTAACGGCGGTATTCACGCTGCAGACCAACCCCTTTGACCCCGTTGCGTTTCAACATCGCCATCACCTTGCGTGCATCAGCAGGAGTCATCCAGCGGGCCAGATAGAAAAAATGCTTGTTACGGTAGCGCGTGAGTTTCTGCAGCAGATCATCGGCATTCATTTTTAATGCCCGTGCAAGGATTTTGACAGTCTCATTATCCCGGGGCAGGATGCGCGGATCGGCCCATACGGAGTCTACCGGGTTGCTTACCGCCAGCACCTCCTCGTTGCGATCAAGGATTCTGCCGCGCCGCGCCGGCACATCCATATAGCTGAGGTGTTTGTACTCACCCTTTTGCTGTAAATAATCTGTGCGTAAAATTTGCTGATAGCCTGCACCTGCAACCAATGCACCCGCAGCCAACAACAGCCCGCCGAGCATAAAACGGCGGCGCGCAGCAAAAGAGGCAACAGTCGCCGTTTTCTTGCGCCGCGCCTGCCTGCTTTTTTTATGTCGCTGTTTAGCCGCCATTACTCTGTTTCCAGAACCTCTATCTCTTGCATATCCGGGGTACGCATATGCAGATTATTGCGCGCCTTTTTTTCGATGCGCTCGTAGTCGGCAAATGTCGCCAACTCAACTTGTAATTGACCCTGTATCACGCTCAACTCATCGGCGCCGGTTCTCAAGGCCTCACGCACCGCAAACAGCTGGCGCGTCTGTTGCTTTGCCTCGACAACTTTCAAGGCCGTCCATACAATCAGCACCAGCATAGCCGTGATCAGCAGCAGTCTGCTGCCGCTCATACGGATTTCTCCGCAACTCTGAGGCGGGAACTGCGCGCACGCGGGTTCTCCCTGATCTCCTCACGCGAAGGCGTTATCGCCTTTCCCACCAGACGCAATTGCGGCTGTTGCAATTGAGACGCCATCACTGGAACACCTTTTGGCAGGGTATCGACTCGCGAGTGGTCTCGCAGGAAACGTTTTACGACTCTATCCTCCAGCGAATGAAAGCTGATCACGGACAACCGCCCTCCTTTCCCGAGTATTGATAATGCCTGTTCAAGCACAGCCGAAAGCTGCTGCAACTCCTGGTTGATGCGAATTCTTACCGCCTGAAAAGTGCGTGTAGCCGGATGCTTGCCCGGATCTTTTCGCGGTACGGCCCGCTCGATCAACTCCACCAGCTGCGCTGTTGTCGTCAACGGCTGCTGTTGCCGCTGCGCCACGATTGCCGTGGCGATGCGACCGGAAAACCGCTCTTCCCCGTATTTGCTCAATACCTGTTTGATCTGCTGCTGTGATGCCTCAGCCAACCAGGCTGCCGCAGTCAACTCATCATCAGGATTCATCCGCATATCCAGCGGCCCGTTGAGCATAAAACTAAAGCCCCGCCGTGCATCCTGCAGTTGTGGTGAAGAAACCCCAAGGTCCAGCAACACACCATCGATCTCACCCTTGATTCCCAGTTCTACGGAAACATCCTCGAGCGCGTCAAACGACCTATGCACAATCGAAAAACGCGGATCATCCCCAATCACTGTTGCTGCACTCCTGATTGCATCCGGATCACGGTCCAGCGCCACTAAACGCCCACTGGCGCCCAACTTCTGTAGTATTAACCTGCTATGCCCGCCGCGGCCGAATGTTGCGTCCACGTAGATCCCATCCGGCCTGATTGCGAGTGCATCCACTGCCTCATGCAGCAAAACAGGTTGATGATTGAATGATACCGTCACCCTGTTACAGATTCAGGTTAGCTATTTCTGCAGAGACTTCCGAGTCTGGATCCTGCAAGGCCAACATGTTCTCCTCTTCAATTTGCTGCGCCATCTGCTGCGACCAGATTTCAATTCTGCGCCCCTTGCCAATAATGGCAATCTGCTCACCTGCCACCAGCCCTGCATGTTCACGATGCTTCGACGGCAGCACAATACGCCCCTGCCCATCAAGATCCATCTCCTGCAGATTTGAAAAAATAATATGCTGGATCTGCGAATATTGCTTGTTCAAAGCCGGTAGATTTCCGACCATCAGCGCAGTCTTCTCCCACTCATCCCAGGGGTACATCCACAAACACTTTTCTCCCTGGGGATGGATCGTCACTGCAACCCTGGAGCCACTACTGTTACGCAAACCTTCACGGTGGCGCGCAGGAATGGCGACGCGCCCCTTGGTATCCAGTTTGACAAGATTGGTTCCGAAGTACATGAATGACTCAGTTGGAGCTTTTTTATTAATAAGAAGCAGGAAGCACCTAAATTCCCCACTTTCCCCCACTTAATGGGAATAATAGATGCTATACCCACTTTGGTCAAGGTCAAAACAGAAAAAATTGAGAATTTACAACAACTTAGACCGGAACTATCATCCGCATAAAAAACAACCCCATAAAGGGCGAAGTTAAAGTCATTTGTGAGGAAATAGAGGGAAATTACGTATTAAACGTGAGTGAAGAGGCGAATTGAATGAAAAGTGGGGAAAGGTGGGAGTCAGCCTGTAAGCCGGGTTCTGTCGTGGTTAATCATTCATCTGGATGATGCGTCACCGCATACCTCAAGCGACCTACCCGGAAGCCACCTGCGGACCACAGGCTGTGCGAACACAAGCTTCCCTATTTGGTCTTGCTCCGGGTGGGGTTTACCATGCCGCTGCTGTTGCCAGCAGCGCGGTGCGCTCTTACCGCACCATTTCAACCTTACCGGCAGTCGCAGACTGCTTAGGCGGTATATTTTCTGCTGCACTTGCCGTCGGATCACTCCGCCCAGGCATTATCTGGCACCCTGTCCTACGGAGCCCGGACTTTCCTCCATCAGTAAACTGACAGCGATTAACCGGCCGACTCCCA
>JAYELV010000019.1:0-4057 GCA_034717755.1 Pseudomonadota bacterium
ACAGCCGGTTCAATCCATTCAGGCCGGCGACGCGATAGGCTTCCGCCATGGTGGGGTAGTTGAAAGTGGTCTCCGTAAAATAGTTGATGCTGTTGGCATCTCCTTTCTGCGACATGATCGCCTGACCGATGTGAATAATCTCCGCGGCGTCTTCACCAAAACAGTGAATACCGAGAATCTTTCGGCTTTCGCGGTGAAACAACAGTTTCAACATCCCGGTGGTATGCCCGGTGATCTGTGCTCTGGCCAGATGCTTGAATTCAGCTCTGCCCACTTCAAAAGGAACACCGGCTTCAGTGAGCTGCTGCTCTGTCTTGCCGAGTGAACTGATCGCAGGGCTGGTATAGATGCCCGTGGGTACATCCTTGACCAGCGACCAGTCGCAGCGTCCCATGGCGATATGTGCACCTGCAAAACGTCCCTGGTCGTAGCTGGCGCTTGCCAGACCCGGTGGACCGATAACATCGCCAAGCGCATAGATATGAGTCACAGAGGTTTGCAGGAACTCATTCACCTCTATCTGACCGCGGTGATTCAGCGTTATGCCAATCTGCTCCAGCCCCATATCAGCGGTATTGCCGGTGCGCCCGTTTGCCCACAGCAGCACGTCGCTTCTGAATTTTGCGCCGGATTGGCAATGCAGCACCACGTCATCTTCCCTGGATTCGATCTGAGCATAGGAGTCGTTGTGGAGGATGCGCACCCCCTGGTCGCGCAGATGATAGCCGAGTGCATCGGTAATCTCCGTATCCAGAAATGACAACAGGCTGGAGCGTGTATTGATGAGGTTCACCTGCAAATCCAGGTTGGCGAAGATCGATGCATATTCGCAGCCGATCACGCCGGCACCATAGATGGTGATGCTTCGCGGCGTATAATCCAACTGCAGCACCATGTCGCTGTCGAGCAGTCGTGGATGGTCGAAATCGACGTCATCAGGGTGATAGGGAGAGGAGCCGGTAGCGATGACGATGTTTTCCGCCTGCAATTTTTCCGTAGTGCCGCTTCCACTGCTGACTAAAATCGTATGCTCGTCCAGGAAGCTTGCAAAACCGTGCACCGTGGCGACCTGGTTTCTGGGGTAGTAACGGTTTCTCAGGCGCACCTGCGCGGTGCTGGCAATGCGCGCCTCTGCCAGCAGATCCGGATAGGTGACATCCATATGCCCGAGTGTATGTTCAAACAGTGGATGGTGGCGGTAATCAGCCAATAACTGCACAGAATGGCGCAACGCCTTGCTGGGAATGGTGCCCCAGTGCGTACAGCCGCCGCCAAGCTGGTGATAGGCTTCCACAACCGCCACCCGCTTGCCGCTCTTGGCCAGGCGCATGGCCGCGCCGTCGCCGCCGGGTCCGCTGCCGATAACTATGACATCAAAATTTTTCATCTGATCTCCTCCTGTATAGTTACATGACGAAGAGTAATGTGACAGAGTGGCAATGAAGGATACACTGGATCGGGTTGTTTCAGAAGCAGGGCATATTATCCTTGGCAAAGAGTTTGCGATTCGCCTGGCGCTTGCCTGCCTGCTGGCGCGCGGGCATCTTTTGATCGAGGACCTTCCCGGGGTCGGCAAGACGGTACTGGCGCATACTTTGGCGAAACTGCTGGGGCTGGATTATCAGCGCATCCAGTTTACCAGCGACCTGCTGCCGGCGGACATTATCGGTGTTTCGATTTTTGATCGTGACGAAAGTCTGTTTCGTTTTCATCCCGGGCCGGTGTTTTCCCAGCTGCTGCTGGCTGATGAGATCAACCGCGCCACCCCGAGAGCGCAGAGCGCCCTGCTGGAGGCGATGGAGGAGCGCCAGGTGACTATCGAAGGTCAGACGCGCCCTCTGCCCGAGCCGTTTTTCGTCATTGCGACACAGAATCCCTCGCATCAGATCGGGACATTTCCTCTGCCCGAGTCACAACTTGACCGCTTTCTGATGCGTATACACATCGGCTATCCTGATGCGCGCGCCGAGCGGGAGCTGCTTGCCGGGCGAGACCGCTATGAGATGCTTGACGAGGTAGAGCCGCTGCTTGCCGATGGTGAGTTGCAGCGTCTCCAGCAGGAGGTCGGCAGGGTGCATGTCTCTGCTGCGCTGCTGGACTATATTCAGGCGCTGCTCGAACACAGCCGCAGCAGTTCGGAGTTCTCCCAGGGGCTCTCTCCGAGAGCAGGTCTGGCAATCATCCATAGCGCCCGCGCCTGGGCCTTGATGGATGGGCGTAAGCATGTGTTGCCGGAGGATGTACAGATGATACTTCCCGCCACCACGGCGCATCGCCTTCAAGGCAGCGCCGATAGCGGCGTCAGTGAAGGGACGGAATTGTCGAGGCTGCTTATGCACGCTGTAGCGATTCCCTGACAGCATCCATGGCCCTCTCTTTTCCATACCGGAAATGCCGTGCAGACAAGCATGGAGTCGCACTGATCGCACCGCGTAAAATCTATATACTCCCCACCCGCTACGGTCTTCTCTATGGGGTGCTGGTGTTTCTGATTTTGCTGATCTCGGTCAACTATGCGAACAACCCCGGCTTTTTGCTCACTTTTCTGCTCGCTGGTTTGGGAATCGTGGCAATGCTCCACACCTGGCGCAACCTGGTGAATCTGCGTCTGTCGCCCGGGCGTGCTGCTGCGGTATTTGCCGGTCAGCCTGCCGCCTATGAGATTCGACTGCACAACAGCAGAGAGAGTGAGCGGCCGAATATCAGGCTGCGGCTGCCCGGCAATGATGAGGTGGAGACGGATCTGCCTGCAGCGACGACACAAAGCCTCACGCTCCACACCCGGGCAGCCCGGCGTGGCCGCCAGGCATTGCCGCGTTTTCGGCTCTCCACACACTATCCACTGGGATTGTTGCGCGCCTGGTGTTATGTCGACCTGGAGATGGATCTCCTCGTCTATCCTGCACCGGGATCCGTTATGCCGCTACAGGGGAATGCAGATCAGATCAGTGATGAGTATAAGCAGGAAAATGGCGGCAGTCGTACCGGCAGCGATGATTTTATCGGCCTGCGTCAGTATCGTGAGGGTGATACGCCCAGGCAGATCAACTGGAAAACCTATGCGCGCGAGCAGGGGTTGCATACCAATCTGTTCACTATCGCCGCATCTGAACACTACTGGCTGGAGTGGGACTCCCTGCCGGGGATGGAGCCGGAGGAGCGCCTCAGCACCCTCTGCCGGGGTGTTGTGGATGCCAGTGAACGACAGCATGAGTATGGCCTGCGACTGCCCGGGGTGGAGATCAAACCGGCAAGCGGCGAGATTCACCGCCATCGGTGCCTTGCTGCATTAGCGCTGTTCGCAAAAGAGTGATGCTTGCCGCCGCCGAGCACCGTCTCTCAAACCGGGAGTTGATGACCCTGACTGCTGTCATCTGTCTGGCAGTCGCTCCACATTTCACGCATACGACTATCTGGGTCACGCTGTTTTTTATCGCTACGCTCTGCTATCGCATGGTGGCCGTCATGATGCCGCAACTGCTGCCCGGCAAGCTGCTGCTGTTTGTGATCACGATTGCCGCTGTGGGGGTGATCATCGTCAATCACGCCCAACTGCTTGACTGGCGAGTTGCAGTCGAGCTGTTGATCGTCATGCTGGGACTCAAACTGCTGGAGTTGCGCAAGCGCCGCGATCTCTATGTCACGCTGTTTCTCGGCTACTTCACGATTGCCACCAACTTCCTGTTCAATCAGGATCTGTTGCTGGCAGCCTACCTGTTTGTGGTGGTCGTTGCTTTGACGGCAATCCTGCTCGAAGCAAGCCGCAGCCAGTCACTGCAGCGGCCGTTGAAAACCGCCGGGCTGTCACTCTCGCTGCTGCTGCAGGGTGTGCCGATCATGGTGGCGCTGTTTCTCTTTTTCCCGCGCCTGTCGGCGCCGTTGTGGAGTCTTGGACTCGATCAGCAGCGTGGTGTGACAGGTCTGAGCGATACTGTCTCTCCGGGGAGTATCAGTGAGTTGATCCGCTCCCGCGCCGTGGCGTTGCGGGTGGATTTCGAGGCAGAGATCCCAGCCCCCGAACTGCGCTACTGGCGTGGGCCGGTGATGTGGGACAGTG
>JAYELV010000019.1:4157-6020 GCA_034717755.1 Pseudomonadota bacterium
ACTGTCTCTCCGGGGAGTATCAGTGAGTTGATCCGCTCCCGCGCCGTGGCGTTGCGGGTGGATTTCGAGGCAGAGATCCCAGCCCCCGAACTGCGCTACTGGCGTGGGCCGGTGATGTGGGACAGTGATGGATCAAGCTGGTTTCGGGGCGAACCTCTGTCGCAGGGAGAAGTGGATTACACCGCAGAGAGTGAGCCGATCGACTACAGCGTTACCCTGGAGCCGGGCGGCGGCATGTGGCTGCTGGCTCTGGATCTACCCCGGGCGCCGCCGCCAAAGGCAAGTCTGGAAGCCGGTTTTGAACTCATTGCCGACAAGCCTGTGACGCAGCGTCTGCGCTACCAGATGCGCTCCTATCTGCGTTACAACACCGGTGATCTCACGCAAGAGGAACGCAGGCGGGCACTGCAGCTGCCTGCCAATATCACATCCAGGATGAAGCAGTTAGTGCAGCACTGGCTGGGTGATGCAAAGGATGACGCCGGTCACGCTGCTGTGGTGGACCAGGCGCTGCGCTATTTCCGCAAGCAGCCTTTCTACTACACGCTTTACCCGCCGCTATTACTTGATAACCCCGTGGATGAATTTCTATTTGAGAGCCGCAGGGGATTTTGCGAGCACTACGCCAGCAGCTTCGTCACCCTGATGCGTGTGGCCGGGATTCCTTCACGCCTGGTGACCGGCTACCAAGGCGGCGAGATCAATCCGTTGGGAGGGCATCTGATCGTACGCCAGTCTGATGCCCATGCCTGGGCGGAGGTTTGGCTCGTAGGGGAGGGGTGGGTGCGCATCGATCCTACTGCAGCAGTTGCGCCGGAGCGCGTCGAACGTCCTTTTGATATTGATTTTGATGCTGCCGGCATCATCGGCAGCCCGATACAATTCAACCTGGCGCAGTCCGGTTTTTTAAAGAAGTTGTCGCGGCAGTTTCGACTCGGCAGAGATGCCGTCAATGCCTCATGGCATCGCTGGGTATTGGGATATTCGCAGCACAAGCAGGGGCGCATCATGGATCTGCTCGGTCTCGGTTTTGCAAAAGGCGCAGCCATCGCCATCGTTGCCTCGATGCTGCTGCTGATCTCTCTGATCGCAGCGCTGTTGTGGTATCGGGGGAGGGAACGCGTCGATCCTGTGCAGGCGGATTATCTGCTTTTTTGTTCACGCATGGCAACAGGGGGAGTCGTCCGTCTGCCTTATGAAGGAGCTGGCAGCTATGCGCAACGCATTGTTGTGCAGCGTCCGGAGTTGAAAGCTGCTGTTGATGAAATTATCAGCCTTTACAACAACCTGCGTTATGGCCAAAAGGATGAGACGCACGCTAAAAGCGAGTTGCACCGGCTGGTGCGCAGTTTTCGTGCAAAACCTCAAGGATAGTCTTTTGTAACCAGTGGATTCTTCGTGGTCTTCGTGTGCTTCGTGGTAAAAGTCTTTTAAGATCTCGAAACTTTGATTGCTACATTGAGAATTGCTATTTTGTAACACTATGATTTTGGGTAACTTCTCAATAACACCGTGTAAATGCTGTCATTGCGAGGGAGCCTAAGCGACTGCGGCAATCTACTTGAGAGTACCGCGCTCCGCTCGCAATGACAATATGACTTAACAGTATCGTAGGCCGGATAAGGCGCTTTCACCGATCTTTGATTCAATACGGATCTTCCAGCGCCGTCATCCGGCTTTGGGTTGCCGGATTTCGCTTCCGCTCATCCGGCCTACAGGTTTTCCTGCACGGAGTTATTGAGAAATTACAAGGAGTTTTTGTAACCAGTGGATTCTTCGTGGTCTTCGTGTGCTTCGTGGTAAAAGTCTTTTAAGATCTCGAAACTTTGATTGCTACATTGAGAATTGCTATTTTGTAACACT
>JAYELV010000020.1:0-6009 GCA_034717755.1 Pseudomonadota bacterium
AATACAACCAGTTCTGTATTGCCAAGCAAGGTTGCACCGACAACTGTCACTATCCCCAGATTTCGTACGCTGAACTCGACCATCAAAGTGAATCTATCCGCGGGATTGGCTTTCAAAGCAGCGCCAACTCCCCAACCAGCGAGCATGGTCAGCAGCGTATAAATTGACGCGCTTAATGCCAGCTCCTTGAAGTGGGATACCAGGTTGTCCGTCTGTTCCCAGATCACGAACAGGATGATCAATGCCAGAGCCATAATGCTGAACCTCCTGAGTGAGCTGGCTTGCCTGGCGACCCATTGCGGCCAAAGGCGTCTGACCCACATACCTGTTGCAATCGGCAGCAGCAGCAGGAAGAACAGTTGGCCGATCATCAATGCAACCGGCACGTCGATGTGCTCACCCTCTTTGAGCAACAACCAGAAACCTGCAGCAGCTATTATTGGCAAAGTAATAATACTCAATATGGTGGAGACTGCGGTCAGGGTTACTGACAGCACCACATTGGCGCGCCCCATGTAAACATAATAGTTTGAGATGGCGCCGCCGGGACAGGCGATTACCAGGATCATGCCTGCAACGATAGTGGATGTTGGCTCGAGAGCCCAGGCGACGGCAATACCAATTGTTGGCAGAAGCAGCAGTTGCCCGGCGCTAGCCGCTATAACGATTGTAGGGAATTGCCTTACGCGGCGAAAATCATCTGTCGTCAGCTCTAACCCGACCACCAGCATCATCAGGATAATCAGCAGGGGGATGAATATCTCAACCAGGATTTGCATTGTGTGATGTTCTTGTAATTTCTTTAATGAGTGACCAGTTGCAGAGAGGAAAACAACACAATTATAGTAACATCTCACGTAACTATTCAGCACCTGCTAATTCGTCACTGTTTCCGGGCATATCTTCCGGAAAACGCCGTAAATACATCCATGTAGGCTCGAGTCGGCGTCCCTGCCTCCTACGTTTCCAGCAGATACACCCGAAAACAGTGACTTGCCCGTGAAATATATCAACAAGCTGAATAGTTACCATCTCACAAACCACGTGTATTTGAAATACCCCCTCAATCACCCCTTTTATAAAGGGGAGGCCACGCAGAAGAGGGGCAACAGGGCAAGCAGGATCGGGAAGTTATTTTTGGACAACGACTAAGGAGCTGCATCGAGACCCGGCCAGCGATAGACCGGCAGCTCTGCGAATGCATCAAACATCGGCGCTCTCTGTCACAGCCGCTTTCTGTCCGATTTCCGGCAGCGCAAAGGAGAGCAGCGCAGCCGCCAGCACGAACGCCGTCGACCACCACAAACAGCCGACCAGCCCCTGTGTCTGGTAGGACCAACCGGAGATCACCGTGCCAACGAGGCGGCCGCCGGCATTGGCCATATAGTAGAACCCGACGCTCATCGATACTTTGTCCTGGTCGGAATAGGCCAGTATCAAATAAGAGTGCAGTGCGGAGTTGATGGCGAACACGATACCGAACAGCACCAGCCCGGTAATCAACACCCAACCTGGCGGCCACCCCTGCATCAGCGCCAGCGCCATGCCGGCTGGAAAAATCGCCAGGATGAAGGCCCACAGGCGGGCCGCAGCGCCGCCCGGGCTATGGCCGTGATGACTGCGCCGAATCAGCCGCGGAGCACTCGCCTGCACGATGCCGTAGCCGATGACCCAGAGTGCCAGAAAACTCCCTACCTGGGTAAACGACCACCCCAGCACATCGTAAAGAAAGACAGGCAGGCCGACAACGAACCACACATCGCGAGAGCCAAACAGGAAAAAGCGCGCCGCCGACAACCAGTTGATTGCCGGGTCCCTGGAGAAAACCTCGCTAAAGCGGGGTTTGGATTTCATCTTGCCAACACCCGATGGCAGCATCACCAGCGTAATCAGCAGCACCAGCAGCAGCATCCCCGCAAGGACGAAGAGTGCGCCGCGAAAACCGATCCACTGTAGCAGCGCCGCGCCGATGAAAAAGCCGCCACCCTTGAGCGCGTTCTTTGAGCCGGTAAGAACAGCCACCCATTTGAACAGCTTCGATTCACTCCCCTGCCCCGCCAGCATCTTCACCGACGCCTTGGCCGACATCTTGTTGAGATCCTTGGCGATGCCCGAGAGCGCCTGCGCGGCCATCACGTAGGGAACCGTGAGCCAGGCATCCGGTACCGCGAGCAGCAGCAGCGCAACCACCTGCATCGCCATGCCGATGTGCATGGTGAGATTCAGCCCGATCCGGGCCCCCAGCCAGCCGCCGACCAGGTTGGTGACGATACCGAAAAACTCGTAGAAGAGGAACAGCATCGCCACCTCGAAAGGTGAATAGCCAAGCTGGTGAAAATAGAGCACCACCAGCATGCGGATGGCGCCATCGGTGACGGTAAAAGCCCAGTAGCCACCGGTGACCACCAGGTAGTTGCGCAGACTCTTTTGCATAATGTTCTAGAGCGCTGCAGCCACCATGCCTGTAATCTCCATCATGCGGTTGACGTAGCCCCACTCGTTGTCATACCAGGCGTAGATCTTCACCTGGGTATCGTCGATCACCATGGTGGAGAGCGCATCGATGATCGAGGAGCGCGGATCATTGACATAATCGACCGACACCAGCGGGCGCTCTTCGTAGCCGAGGATCCCCTCTAACTCACCCTCCGCGGCCTCCCTGAAGTAACCATTGACCTCATCTGCAGTCACCGGTCTTGCCGCCTCGAAGACAAAGTCTGTCAGCGAGGCATTCAGCAGCGGTATGCGCACTGCATGGCCATTGAGCTTGCCGCTGAGTTCGGGAAATATAGTCGTAATTGCTTTTGCAGAACCTGTGCTGGTTGGGATCAGCGATTGGCCGCAGGCCCTGGCGCGGCGCAGATCCTTGTGTCCCTTGTCGACGATGGTCTGGGTGTTGGTGATATCGTGTATGGTAGTCATGCAGCCGTGCAGGATGCCGATTTTCTCATGCATCACCTTGACCACCGGAGCCAGACAGTTTGTGGTGCAGGAGGCCGCTGTCAGCAGATGGTGCTCGGTCGGATCATAGTTGCCTTCATTGACGCCATACACGATATTCAACGCCCCCCGGGTAGGAGCGGCTACGATCACCTTCTTTACTCCCTGGTCAAAGTAGTTCTGCAGTGTTTGCGGCTGCTTGTGGTGTTTGCCGGTCGCCTCGATGACGATATCGCATTGCGACCAGTCCGTGTCGCCGATGGAGGCATTTGACGTGTATGCGAGCGGCCTGCCATCGACGACCATCGCTCCATCTTCAGCGCAGGCCTCCCGGTTCCAGACGCCATGCACCGAATCGAACTTCAGCAGATGCGCAGAACCTGCGGCGTCGGTCGCAATCTCGTTGACGCGAACGATCTCAAAGTGCGGCTTATTCCAGCCGGCACGCAGTCCCAGACGCCCCATGCGGCCAAAACCATTAATACCAATTTTTACTGTCATTACAATATCCTATATTCATTTATTCATGTTATTGATTAACTATTCAGCGCCTACGAGAACGTCACTGCTAGCGGGTATATCTTCCGGAAAATAGCGTGAATAGCTACAAATCAATATGCAATCTAAAATCGGTCAAAACTTTTTTCAAATCAGAACCATGGATTCCCCATGAACAGATAAAAACTGCTATCTCCGGTATCTGCAATTCCATAACCGAAGTAGAGCGGCGCTATTGCGTTATCGAGCCCCAGGAATAGGCTGCCGGCGGTAATGGTATCACTCAGGATATCGCTTGAATCCATCCAGGCGTTGCCGCTCTCCAGGCTGGCGCCGACATATGCCTGGAAGAGTCTGCTCTTGTAAAACTGGCGTTGATAACCCAGATTTGCAAATGCCGCATGCTGTCCGGAGAGCTGGTTTTGCTGCAATCCTGACAAATTCAGGAAGCCTCCCAGCTGAAACATATTCTGTAACGGCGCATCATCTCCGATAGTCGTATTGTAAGAGATCCTCCCCAGAAAAGTATTCTTGCCCCAGCTTTTTGCTCCTATGGACTGAAAACCGAGCTGTTCAAAATCTTCATCCGAGCCAAGAGATTCACGCGACAGCACACCCTCCAACCACATGAGATAGCCATTTCTTGGGAAAATCACAGAGTCCAGTTTATCGGCAGAAAACCGCAGGTAAAGCTCTCCGTTGTTAAAATCGTAATCCTGCAGGTCATTCAAGCCGGTCAAAATTTCGACGTCGCCGATCTCACCCCTGTAACCACCACGAATCTCACCCCAGTAGCCCAAATTCATCCCCGTAGCAAGATCGATGGACGCCGTGGTCACATTATAGTTCGACAGTGCTACACCATCCTCAAACAGGCGGTAATTTGTGCGCCTGTAAGCAAGCCTTCCATTGACAAAATATTTTCCATCATAGCCCAGCGGCTGGTAAATTTCGGTGAAGATACCGGGATCCTCGCCAAACTGGAATCCAGTCCGCCACTCGCCATTGCGGTCATTCAACGGCATCTTTGTGTAGGCCGCACCGATGTTGAAGCGTGAATCACCGGCATTGGTATCCACCGACACCGCAAGACCGAACTGCAAAAAATCCGTGCCCCAGGACTTCTTGCGCGCCTTGATGATGATGCCATCCTCACCGTTGTCATACACCAGCTCGTAAGTGACACTCTCAAAAATACCCTGCCCGTAGATGCGCCCGATACCCTCTTCAAGCCTGTCCAGATTCAGAGATTCACCCTCCCTGATGCCCAACAGATTCGCCAGCAACTCGTTGCTCAACTTGCTGTCGTTCTCGAAGCGAATGAAGTCGATCATCCTGCCGCTCCCGGGTACTGCTTCTATTCCTGCTTCGGCGCTGCTCTCAATATTCTCCGGTTTCGCCCAACGACCATCCGATGCCGTTCGCCTTGATTCAGCAACTTGCTCTTTCGCCATACTGCGGCTGTATTTCGCTCCGGCTAGAGAAAGCCTGCGCAGACGATCCTGCTGCTCTCTGGCTGCCTTCTCTCCGATCTCAATAGCCAGTGAAACCTTGCCAAAACTTGCAGATGTCACCAACTTTCCAAGAGGCGGCACAATCAGCACATCCCTGTTTGTGAGGCTCGCAATCTGATGTTCGGTGTTTCTGCGCGTCAGCAAGCCACTCAGCTGTTCAGCCATCTTGAGCGCAGAGGTGAGCTGCTCCCGGGTCAAAAGCGGTGTGCTGATATCGATGGCGATGACGATGTCAGCCCCCATCTCCCTGACTACGCTGACCGGCAGGTTGTTGGAGATGCCGCCGTCTACCAACAGCTTGCCATCGTATTTAACACCGGCAAAAACACCAGGCACGGAGAAGCTGGCCCGAATCGCCGTGGCGAGATTGCCACTGCCGAGAACCACCTCTTTACCAGTAGCGATCTCTGTCGCCACGGCGCGAAACGGGATGGGCAGACGGTCGAAGTCGGTCACCTGCGCAACATCGACTGTCAGGCGGTTAAGAACCAGGTTGAATTTCTGCCCCTGGACCAACGCGGTGGGTATGCCAAGTTTTCCATCCTTGACTCCAGCCTTCAGCTTGGAGAGATACAAGCGGTCGTCCAGCTTGCGGCGGAAACTGCGATCAGGTCGCATTTGAGCATCACGCATCACTGTGTCCCAGTCCATCTCGACAAGGATCTTCTCAATTTCGTTCGGGCTCATTCCGGATGCGTAAAGTCCGCCGACAATGGCGCCCATACTGGTTCCCGCAATGTAATCAATGGGAATATGCAGCTCCTCCAGCACCCTCAGCACACCAACGTGGGCCGCACCACGGGCGCCGCCGCCGCTAAGCGCCAGACCGATTTTGGGACGCGCAGAGTGTGAGCCTTGACCACTCTCTGCCGCCATTGACTGCAATGGCATACAGCACACAAAAAGCAGCAGCATGAATGCCGCAACAAGCGCAGAAAGAGGCGCTGAATCTGATTGACGCATAAATATTCCTATAATGGTTGTAACTATTCAGTTCATTCCGGGTCGTCACTGCTATCGGCCATATCTTCCAGAAAACGTCGTGAATACATCCATG
>JAYELV010000021.1:0-1321 GCA_034717755.1 Pseudomonadota bacterium
CGTGCATGTGAGTAAAATGCTATCGCATTTGTATCGTGGTCAGAAGACCACTCCCACATTTGACGCCACATTGAACTGTGGGAGCGGTCTTCTGACCGCGAATTGCACGGGATTATTGAGAAGTTACGTCGTTGTTACGTAACTTCTGAATAACTGTACGTAAATGCATAAAACGTAGGTCGGGTTAACGCAGCGCAGCGGAGTGTAACCCGACGCTTCCCTGATGTTTTTTAGTCGGGTTACGCTTCGCTAACCCGACCTACGGCAGCCACTATGCACGGACTTATTGAGAAATTACGTTGTTACTCGTTACTCAGTACTCGTTACTCACTACTGTCATTTCTCCTGCTTGTACCTCCGCTGCAGGCAACCCAACCCGAACCAACACCCCCCGCCAATGCCATTGCAAGCGCCCACCCGCTGGCAACCAGCGCCGGTATTGAAGTACTGCAGCAAGGCGGCAACGCCTTCGATGCGGCTGTCACGGTAACGGCCGTGCTCGCCGTGGTGGAACCCTACTCATCCGGAATCGGTGGAGGAGGCTTTTACCTGCTGCACCGTCAACGGGATAATTTTCAGACGATGCTGGATGCGCGCGAAACAGCGCCATTGGCGGCAAGCCGTGACATGTATCTCGATGAAGAAGGCAAGTTGAGCAAAGACTCGCTGGAGGGGCCTCTTTCCGCAGGAATCCCCGGGATTCCGGCAGCCCTGGTTCATCTGGCGAAAAACTATGGGAATCTGCCGTTACAACAAACTCTCGCGCCGGCGATCAAGCTTGCCAGGGAGGGTTTTGCAGTAGATGACTACTATCGCCGCATGGCCGGCATGCGCCTCTCACTGCTGCAGCGCTACCCGGCAACATCGCAAATCTTCCTGCACAACAATGCAGTTCCGGAAAATGGTTATCTCATCAGGCAGATTGATTTGGCTAATACACTGGAGCTAATCGCACAAACCAGTGGGGAAGCCTTTTACTCCGGTAAGATTGCACAGCAGATGGTTGCAGAGGTGTCCCGGGCAGGCGGCATCTGGACAGCAAAGGATCTCGAGACCTACAAGCTTAAAGAGAGAGAGCCGATTCGGGGTCAGTACAGGGGATGGACTATTACCTCTGCCGCACCCCCGTCATCCGGCGGCATTGCACTTGTCACAATGCTCAATATTCTTGAGCCTTTCGATCTCGGAAATATGGAGGAAGCTGAACGCATCCACACCATTGTCGAGGCGATGCGTCTCGCCTACCGCGATCGCGCACAATTTCTCGGCGATATGGACTTTGTCAAAGTCCCTGTGAAGCAACTCCTCAGTCGAGTACACG
>JAYELV010000022.1:0-1319 GCA_034717755.1 Pseudomonadota bacterium
GGTGATAAGATGAAAGCGTTCCTCGTTATGCTAAACTTGGATTAGGCAAAAAACAAGTTTTAGAAAAGGAGGAACGCATGTACCCATTTTACCTTGGAATCGATTTGCACCTTAAAAGAACCTATGCAGTCCTAATGGACAGCCAGGGCCGAGTGGTAGACGAGAGGCGTATGCCAAACGGAGAAATGGCAGCATACCTGAAGAAGGAAGTGCCGCGAGAGACCTATGCGGTCTTGGAAGCGACGCGCAACTGGCCATTCATGTATGATCTGCTGGCGGAGCATGTCGAACGAGTAGAGTTGGCGCATCCGAAGGAACTGAAGGCCATCTCAGCGGCTGCAGTGAAGACGGACAAAGTGGATGCTCGCACACTAGCCCACCTGGCACGAATGAACTACTTGCCAATATCTTATGCAGCACCGCCAGAAGTACGAGATTTGCGGTTAGAAGTGCGACATCGGGATAGCCTGGTGAGCCAACGAACGCAAGCCAAGAACCGCATCCATGCCGTACTGGCTTGCTACAATCTGGTATCGCCGACTGCGGATTTGTTTGGTGTAAGTGGTCGCGAATATCTTGAAGACGTGATGCGAGACCAACTACGGCCAGCCTCTGTTCGGGCAATTCGAAGAGACCTGGCGCTGATCGACCATCTCACCCAACAGATCTCAGAGATCGAAGGCTCGCTACGGCTTAGCGCCGAACAGGAACAGCAGGTCAAATTGTTGTGCACAATGCCCGGTGTAGGACGAGTGGGCGCCATCATTCTCTTGGCGGAGATTGGTGATACCCAGCGCTTCAATTCAGCCAAGGCGTTGTGCAACTGGGCTGGGTTGACACCTAGAGTAAAGAGCAGCGATACCCACATTCGCCATGGCCGCATTTCCAAACAGGGGCCTGCCCTCGTTCGGGCCACCATGACCCGAGCCGCAACGATCGCCAGCCGTTACAGTAAACGCTGGTATCGAGTGCACGAGAAGTTGGCACTTCGCTGTGGCCGCCAGGCTGCTAAAGTTGCTGTCGCACGCCGTTTGTTGACGGTCATCTATTACATGCTCAAACGTCAAGAACCTTACCAGGAAGATTACACTTCCCAGGACCGGTGAACCTGTTGCATCGCATGAGGTTCAGAACTAGATCACTTGGTTCTGAAAATTCGCCAAGGTGATGAGGACACCGGTCTCGATTGGAGCCTATCTTTGTGGTGCCGGGCTGCACACTTGAAGCCCGATATGTAGCACGTTTAGATGCCTAAATCGAAAGTCTAGCTCGCTCTTCGACTTCCAGATTTCAACAGGCGACGGTCTGACGTTTTTTCT
>JAYELV010000023.1:0-5997 GCA_034717755.1 Pseudomonadota bacterium
GGCGCTTTCACCGATCTTTGATTCAATACGGATCTTCCAGCGCCGTCATCCGGCTTTGGGTTGCCGGATTTCGCTTCCGCTCATCCGGCCTACAGGTTTTTCCTGCACGGGGTTATTGAGATGTTACTGTATCGACCTGTAAGTGGCTGATGCTGTGGATTCCGGCCTTCGCCGGAATGACGTGTTTTAGAATTATTTCTGTTTAGAGATATTTATGCACTTCTGTACTAGTACAGGAGTGCATGAAACAGCATCAGAGAAGCCGAAAAAACCCCGGTATTCCGAAGGTATTTTTGCAACCAGTAGATTCTTCGTGTGCTTCGTGGTAAAAGTCTTTTTAGATATCATTTGGTACATTGAGAATTGCTACATGCAAACCGCATGGTTTACGTTATTCCAACTATCTCTCCTGAGAGAACGCTGATGAAAATTGCAGCCCCACTGTTTCGCCTGGTTTTTGCACTGCTGCTGCTTGCAGTTGCAAATAACACAACTGCAGAGAGTGATGATCTACAACCAAAAACGGATCCCCTTGTCCCGGAGAAACAGCTAAATGACGCCATCAAGGCGGCTGAGGAATCGACGCAGCTGGAGAAAACTACAAAGGAGAGTCTGATAAAGCTCTACAAGTCGACGCTTGAGCAGCAGAATAAAGTGCTCTCCCGGAACGAAGAAACCACTGCCATCATCCACAGCAGAGAGCAAGCTCCCGCAATAATCAAGTCCATCATGGATGAACTTCAGGAGCAGAATAACAAAGATGCCGCCGCGCTCCCCGGTCTGCCGGATGATGCATCCGTAGAGGAGATCGAACAGCTTTTATTCACAAAAAAATCCGACCTCATCACACAACAAAACACACTGACGAAACTGGATCAGCAGCTGAAAACCCTGAAGCAGCGCCCGGAGGCTATCCGTCAGCAACACGCTACAGCAGCGCAAAAAATGGAAGATGTCAGAAATGACATGAAGTTCCCCGTTCCTGAAGATCAACCTCCACTGCTGACTGAAGCAAGAAGATGGGAACTGGCCGCCAGGTCTGCAGCCCTCAACAGTGAAATCGAGATGCTCAATCAGGAATCGCTCACTCATGTGGCGAGTCTGGAGTTGCTCAAGGCGCAGAGCACCCGTACTAAAAACAGCCTCAAACGGCTCAACGCGTCAATCAACCTGCTTGAGAAGAGACTCATCGAGCATCGCCAGAGTGACATCGATCAGGCCATCGAGAAAGCAGATGCCGAGATAGAGGCGTCAGCCGGGAAGCACCCTCTGATCCGGGAACAGGCGAAAAAAAACGCGATCCTGAGCCAGGAACTCGAACTCACCACGCAAGATTTAAAACGTTTGACGCTCGAAAAAGATCAAACCGTTATGACAGCGGCGAAGATAGACGAGAATTTTCGCCGCAGCAGGGAAAAGCTCGATATCGCCGGTCTCAGCCAGGTGCTCGGCCAGGTGCTTCTCGACCGCCGCCGTAACCTACCCGACACCAAGCCTTATCTTAAAAAAGAGAAAATTCGCAATCGCCTCATGGCCAAAGCCGGTTTGCGCCAAATCAGCAACATCGAAGAACGCCAGAAATTGCGGGATATCGACCACTACATTACTGAGCTGACCGCGGAACTTCCGCAACAGGAAGCCGGGACTATTCATGCTGATCTTGTCAAACTGGCTGCCAGCCGCGGAGATTTACTGCTCAAGGCCATCGCACTGGACAGCGCCTATTTGCAAACCCTCGAGGAGACGGATCACGCCTACCGGCAGACACTCAAATCTGTTGAGAGCTACGACCAGTTTTTGGCGAAACATCTGCTGTGGGTGCGCAATGCGCCACTACCTGCGCTAAAGAACATCCCTATGGCTGTAAAAGAATTCAGCTGGCTGCTTGAACCCTCCTTGTGGTTTGAAGCTTTCCGAGCGCTGCTCTCAAGTGCAAAAGACTCACCCGTGCTTGGTTTCGGCCTGCTTATTTTCATTATTCTCAGATTGAATTGCGGACGCTTGCGCCGCATTATTGAAGCCAGCGGCAAGCCTGTAGGAAAACCAATGGAGGATCATTTTTCCTACACTTTTATGGCTCTGCTCGCTTCCCTGCTGATTGCCCTGCCCCTGCCTTTTGCAATGGCTCTCGGCGGCTGGCAAATGGGACTTTCAACAGAGGCTACGGCCTTTTCAAAAACCGTTTCCGACAGTCTGCTGCAAACCGCGTTGATCTTCTTCTACCTGCGCAGTTTCTACATCATCTGCATGCCCGGCGGGCTTGCCGAGGTGCACTTCCAGTGGCCAAAATCAAGTGTTCAGCTGCTGCGAAAAGAATTCAATCGTTTCATGGTCATGTTTTTGCCCACCATATTCATTACCATCACTGCGTTCAATTACAGCTCTCTCTCTATGGAACAGGGGATTGGCCGCGCTTCGATCATGCTGACGCTGGCGCTGCTTGGAATGTTTTTCTATCGCCTGTTTGGCTCCAAAAGCGCTATACAGAAATTACAGCATCGTTTCCCCGACTCCCTTTTCGTCAATAAACGGTTGCTGTGGATCTCCCTGTTATTGGCCATTCCTGTCGTACTGGTCACGCTCGCCTTCCTTGGATATATTTACAGCGCGGGAATTCTGATATCCAATCTGCTTCATACCATGTGGTTCTCTTTTGCACTTGTCGTCGTGCAGCAGCTGGCATTACGCTGGCTGGTGCTGTCGCATCGCAGGCTTGCGTTCAAGGCCCTGCTTGAACGTCACAAGAACGAGGCAGCTGACGATAATAAAAAACCATCCTCCAGCGAGTTGAATGAGCAAGCTGTGGCGGATGAGAAAAAAGAGTTCGATCTCTCCAAGCTGACTCAGCAGAGCCGCAAACTGCTCGATGTGGCGCTCATTGTTGCTGCTATCACCGGTTTATGGTTAATCTGGTCCGAAGTGCTGCCGGCCCTCACGATATTTGATGAGATTACACTGTGGTATTACACCGATGTCATTGACGGAGTAGAGCAACATATCGCGGTGACGCTTGGCAGCATCGCCCTTACTGTCATACTTATTGTTGTCACCATCGTTGCCGCAAGAAACATACCCGCTCTACTTGAGATCGTACTGCGCCAGTCGTTTGGCGTCAGGGCGGGAAATCGCTACGCGATCACCACCCTGGTCAGTCACACGATTGCAACGATCGGCATCATCATTGTTTTCAGCAATCTTGGCGTAAAGTGGTCACAACTGCAGTGGATGGTGGCCGCCCTTGGTGTCGGCATCGGCTTCGGTCTGCAGGAGATCATCGCCAATTTCATCTGCGGCCTCATTATTCTGTTCGAACGGCCGATCCGTGTCGGCGATTTTGTCACCGTCGGTGAATCCGGCGGCAACGACTCCACCGGCACCGTCACCCGCATCCGCATCCGCGCAACCACCCTTCTTACCCGCGACAGGCAGGAGCTGCTGGTGCCCAACAAGGAGTTCATTACCGGCCGACTTCTAAACTGGTCGCTCTCTGACGAGACAGTGCGCATCATCCTGCCGGTCGGCATCGCCTATGGCAGTGACGTCAAAACCGCGATGGCATTGATTCTCCAGGCTGCTCAGGGAAATGCCAACGTACTGGAAGAGCCGCAGCCATCCGTCACCTTTGAGAGTTTCGGCGATAGTTCACTGATCGTCAATTTGCGCTGTTTTCTCGAATCCGTCGACTATCGTCTCGAGACAACCAGTCAACTGCATGAAGTGATCAATGAAAAGCTCATCGCCGCCAACATCGAGATTGCCTTTCCGCAGCAGGACGTACACCTTGATATCAAGCATCCGCTTGAGGTGCGTGTACAGGGATTTGATGGTCCCGTATCCAATAGTGAGCCTCCAGCAAAGTAGCCAGCTTCCCTGGCTGTAATTCTAAATGTAGAGAGATACCCACCACGAAGGCCTTGTAACTTCTTAAAAGTCCGTGCATTGTTCGAGTCTGCGCAGGGTCGGGATCAGCCTTTCAGGGACGCGTGAATACGTCCCTGGTCGCTTCCGGCATCCTGCCTCTGGCGACATTAATACATCCATGTATGTCATAAGCTCTGATAAAACATCCCTGTTTTCGACCGCCATGGAAGGCGGAAGTGCCGGAAATGCAGGAGCATTTTTTCGGCGGAAAGCCCTGAAAAGCAGACTCCCGACCCTACTTCCTGCACGGGATTATTGAGAAGTTACAAGGCAATTTTGTAACCATTAGATTCTTCGTGCTCTTCGTGAGCTTCGTGGTAAAAGTCTTTTAAAATATCGACTCTTTATGGTTACATTGAGAATTGCCACTTCCCCGGGGGGAGTTGAATGCAATTACTCCTCAGCGACGGATTTCTGGATGAGAGGAATTAATGGCTCGGGAAGAGTAATACCACCCGATAGTGAGAACTCGTGTGCCTGAGCAGACATTTTTCTCCACGTCTTGCGAATGATGTCGATCCATTTGGCCTCATCATATTCCGGATGCTTGTCGACAAAAGCCTGCATATAGTGTTCGATAAACACCAGTCCGGCAACATCTTCCACCATTCGCGTATCAGGGTTGCTTTTGAGCGCACGCTTGCCCACGGCCAGTTTCACGCGCTCGATGGTATCGGTGGTCACACCTGCCTGCTGCAGCAACTCGGCAGCGGTGTCCGCATGAAACTTGTACAGTCCGGTGCGCCACTGATGGTAACCCTTGCGGTTCATCGGGTAGTCGCTGCGCGGTGACTTCCAACGCTGGATATGCTGTGAGCGGATTGCCAGGCGCACAGCCTCATCGGCATCAGGAGCATAGCGCTGCAGCATATCGGACATCCTGTGTGCATAGAGATGTTCTTTTGGCCAACGCTTTGCATCGACGATTTCCTCGTTTGGATCTTCACCATTTGCTGCATCAATCAGTGCAATAGCTTTGTCGTATGCTTGTTGTTGACCCATAAGATTTCCCCGTTCATTTGAAGGCGCCATTTTATCTCTCAAACTCATGCGTTGTTAAGAGGTGAAACCCATGTTCTGAAAATGGAATACGGCGTGATGTAGAAGGATGGTAACTATTCAGCATGTTGATATATTTGCCAGGCAAGTCACTGTTTTCGGGTGTATCTGCTGGAAACGTAGGAGGCAGGGACGCCGACTCGAGCCTACATGGATGTATTCACGGCGTTTTCCGGAAGATACACCCGGAAACAGTGACAAATTAGCAGGTGCTGAATAGTTACGAAGGATGTAGCAATAAAGTGCCGCAATCTTAAAAGACGTTTACCACGAAGCTCACGAAGACCACGAAGAATCAATTGGATACAAAATGTCTTCGTGCTCTTCGTGTGCTTCGTGGTGAAGTCCCTCTACATTTAGAATTGCTGAGAAGGATGACAGGTGGTTGCAATATAGATGAGATTACATGTCATTGTCAGAAACGTCCTGCAGGGTCAGCTCGCTGATTTTTTAATTGCCCTGCCAGCTTTCTCGACATCTTTGCCAACGCCCTTGACTGTCTCGCAACCACTAGCAACGACAAGCATGACGGCAATAAACAGGAGAGAGATTATTATTTTCATCTGAGTCACATCGTAGAGGAATTCTCACGGCAGAAGTATAGCCCATACGCAGCCAATACCCCAATTTGATGCGGCGCAATGCCCTAAAACATAAAACCTAAAACTTAAAACCGCCTCCTATAACCCCAGCTTTTGCCAACGCTGCTGCAGACGTTTCAGAGAAACCGGGTAGGCGGTTTTTACCTCCTGGGCAAACAGTGAGATGCGCAACTCTTCGATCGACCAGCGTAATTCGTCGAGTCGCTCATCATATTGACTGCGCTGTTGCATGCGTTCGTAACGCTGTTGCCACTGCTGTAGAAAAGCCGCCATCTCCCGCATCTGCTGCTGATCCCGATGAACGGCATGTTTGAGTTTGTCGAGACGCAGCGCCATTGCTTTGAGGTAGCTGGGATAACGCTGCAGATGCCGCCACTCTGAATTCTGCAGAAACCCCTGGTAGACGAGCTGATCC
>JAYELV010000024.1:0-5984 GCA_034717755.1 Pseudomonadota bacterium
CTGGCTTTGGCTGCGGCTTATGCCCTGCAACTGCCGCTGCCCTTTATCGCGCCGCTGTTTGCCTTCATGTTTGCCTCCATGCCGGCGCCTCCGATGGGTCCGAAAAGCCTGTTCGGATTGTTGCTGGTGGTGATGATAGCGCTGGGCATGGGGTTGCTGCTGATCCCGCTGCTGCAGAACTACCAGGTGACCGCGCTGTTGATCGTGGCTGTGGGCCTCTATTTGAGCTCCTACCTGACGGTCAATATGGGCAAGGCGTTGTTCGGCACCTTTCTCACCATTGGCTTCACCTTGATCTCTGCCGCCGGCACAGTCAGCTTCACTCTCGCCACCATGGTCATCCAGGGGCTGGCCATCGGTATTGCTGTTGCTGTTATTTGTCAGTGGCTGGTCTACCCCTGGTTTCCCGAAGACCCGGCCCCGCCCAAGGGGGCGCAAGCTGTGAAGACTACTCCCAACCAATCCAACTGGATCGCCCTGCGCAGTACGCTGATCGTGTTGCCTGTCTACTGGCTGGTGTTAACCAACCCGACCGCCTACATGGCCATCGTCATGAAAGCCGTTTTATTGAGTCAGCAAAGCTCGCATGTCGATGCGAAAAACGCGGGGTGGGAACTGCTTGGCTCCACCTTTCTGGGCGGCGTATTTGCCGTGCTGTTTTGGGTGGTGCTGGGGATTTCCACCAACTTGTGGATGTTCTTTTTGTGGATGCTGCTTTTCTGCCTCTATTTCGCCAGTAAGATTTTCGGACTCATCTCCAGCCGCTACCCGGCCTCCTTCTGGCTGAATGTGGCAATGACCATGCTAATCATGCTGGGGCCCGCAGTTGAGGATAGCGCCAACGGTAAAGATGTCTATGCGGCATTTCTTATCCGCCTGGGACTCTTCATCGCGGTTACCCTGTATGCATGGCTGGCCGTCTATTTTTTCGATTATTTGCGTACCCGCCGCTCCCGCCAACCAGCCGCAGCTCTCATACAATGATACGGAGTCATCCCTATGCTGATTAATCTCCTGCTCGGCCTGCCGATAATGGTCGTGTGTTTGCTGCTGCAGACAGCGCTGCTTGTGGTTGCAGCTCGCTACTATATCAACCACCAGTCCCTGGTGAATAACTCTTCGCTCTGGTCCAGCATGCTGGTCGTCAGCGGTGTGATGCTGCTGTTGGTCATCGGCAACCTGGGACAAATCGCTGTTTGGTCGTGGTTGTTCCTGTTACTGGAGGAATTTCAGCAGTTTGATGTTGCATTTTATCACTCGGCGGTGAATTTCGGTTCACTCGGTTATGGTGATATCGTCATGTCAGACGAACATAAACTGCTTGGCGCACTTGAAGCCATCAATGGCGTGCTGATGATTGGCGTATCGACTGCAGCATTGATGACGACATTTCAGAATGCCACAAAGAAAACCCTCACAGCCCGGCAGAAGTGAGAAGTTATTTCTTTCGACAATTCCAGTTATTCACCATGTTACACGATTAAAAAAAAAAGAAGGGACTGTGTGTGAAACAGGCGTGGATGGAGGCACTCCTTTGACACTACGACTCGCTAATACCTGCAATTTCGCGCCACCTATAGCAGTCGGTGGTATGGTCATTCACCATGCCTGTCGCCTGCATGAAGGCATAACAGATGGTGGTGCCGACAAATTTGAAGCCGCGTTTTTTCATCTCCCGGGCCATCAGGTCTGATCGCGGCGTATTGGCAGGCACATCCTCCATGTTGTGGAAATCGTTGTTGACAGGTTCACCGTCGACAAACTTCCACACCCACTCGGAAAACCCGCCCGACTGCTGCATGATCTCCAGGTAGATGCGTGCATTGGTCACGGCGGCATTCACTTTGAGGCGGTTTCTGACAATTGCCGGATTTGCAAGCAACTGCCGGATTTTATGGTCATCGTATGCGGCTATCTTCTCCGCATCAAAATTGTTGAACGCCGCCCGGTAACCTTCGCGCTTGTTGAGGATCGTCGACCAGCTGAGTCCGGCCTGTGCGCCTTCGAGAATCAGGAACTCAAACAGCTTGCGGTCATCATGCAGCGGTACGCCCCACTCGCTATCGTGGTACTGCTGTTCAAGAGGTGAGGCAGTGGCCCATTGGCATCGCGTGACTGGCATATTGATCTCGAAATCCGGAGCGGGATATGTGGAGCGGGTGATGGGAATCGAACCCACATTTGAAGCTTGGGAAGCTCCAGTTCTACCATTGAACTACACCCGCTATCTACATGGCGATTATAACCATAATTGCGCAGGTAGATGAAATGCAAAACAATCTCGCAAAATTTCCATCAAATGGAGTGTTGACTAAGGGATAAATCCGTATATAATCACCTTAGCTTGAAAGTACGTTTATATTTATGCACACCATTTCGATGTCTCGTCTTTAGTAGCTCGTCCTGTTTACATAAGTAATAGCAACACATTCCAGCCAAACTGCCTTTTTATTATTAATAAGGCTTCAATACTCGAAATATCAATAGGATAGATTATGTCTACTACTACCGGCACCGTTAAATGGTTCAACGAATCTAAAGGTTTTGGATTTATCGAGCAAGAGAATGGCCCTGACGTTTTTGCTCATTTCAGCGCTATTTCCGGCTCAGGTTTCAAAACCCTGATCGAAGGACAGAAGGTTGAGTTCACTGTCACTCAAGGCCAGAAAGGTCCTCAGGCAGAGAACATCGTACCGCTCTAAATTGCTGGATCACGATACGGTCTGCATCGCAGGCCGGCCTTACACCCTCCGGGGTTAGGGAATAAAAGGGCAGAACCTTCGGGTTCTGCCCTTTTTTTATTGACAGGATCCGGCGCGGGAAAAATAGACACATGAAAGCACCAGCACTGCTCCTTACACTCCTCGCCGCCAGCACGTTGACGCTGGGCGCCGGACAGGCGATCGCTGATGAGATTCACATTGCAGTGGCCAGCAACTTTACTCATGCCATCAAGGTTCTTGGCAGGCGCTTCGAGGCAAACAGTGGTCACAAAGTGACTTTCAGCTTTGGCTCCACCGGTAAACACTATGCGCAAATCAAGCATGGAGCACCTTTCCACGCTCTCTTTTCCGCCGATGTCAAACGCCCGCAGTTGCTGGATAAGGAGGGGATCGCACTGCCTGGAAGCCGATTCACCTATGCCATCGGCAAAATTGTCCTGTGGAGCCCCAAAAAAGGTGTGGTCGATGCGCAGGGCAAGGTGCTTCAACAGGGGACATTTCGCCATCTGGCCATTGCCAGTCCAAAGCTTGCGCCTTATGGCAGGGCGGCGCGGCAGGTCCTGCTGGAGCGCGGGATCTGGGATACATTACAGGGACGCATGGTGCGCGGCGAGAATATCGGACAAACCTTCCAGTTCGTTAAAAGCGGCAATGCAGAGCTGGGATTTATCGCCTTGTCGCAGATAAAGCATCCCGCTCGAGCGATCGAGGGCTCTCTATGGGAAGTTCCGCAATCACTCTACTCCCCCATCGAGCAACAGGCTGTGCTGTTGCGGGAGAGTGATGCCGCACGCGCCTTTCTTGCCTTCGTAAAAAGCGATGAGTCGCTGGAGATCATGCGCGGATTCGGCTACGCTACCCCTAATGTTGAATGATGCCGACCTTGCCGCCATTGCCATCACGCTGAAGCTGGCGGGAACCACTACGCTGATCCTGTTGCTGCTGGGGACACCGTTTGCCTGGTGGCTGGCGCACACCCGCTGGCGTTACAAGTTCATGCTGGAAGCGCTGGTTGCTCTGCCGCTGGTGCTTCCCCCCACCGTACTGGGCTTCTATCTGCTGGTGGCTCTCGGCCCGCAGGGTCCGGTCGGCGGCCTGCTGGAACGTCTCGGTGGACAACCACTGGTGTTTACCTTTACCGGCCTGGTAATCGGCTCGGTATTGTACTCGATGCCATTTGTGGTGCAGCCTCTGCAAAGCGCTTTCTCCTCTATCGGCCCCCGCCCTATGGAGGTGGCGGCAACCCTGCGAGCCTCGCCGCTGGATCGTTTTTTCACCGTCGCCGTGCCACTGGCGCGCTCCGGTTTCCTTACCGCCGCCGTACTTGGATTTGCCCATACGGTCGGTGAATTCGGCGTAGTGCTGATGATCGGCGGCAATATCCCCGGTCAGACCCAGGTATTGTCGATCGCCATCTACGATCATGTTGAAGTTCTCGAATATGGTCACGCCCACTGGTTGTCAGGGGGGCTGCTGCTGACCTCCTTTCTCATGCTGATGAGTGTGTATGCCCTCAATCGCCGCTTCTCGCTGGTGCGGCCATGAGCATAGAGATACGCTTTAAGATCGAACGTGGCGAATTTGTTCTGGATGTGGATATGGAGATTCCCTCCAGGGGCATTACCGCCGTATTTGGCCCTTCGGGATGCGGCAAGACCACCCTGCTGCGCGCTATTGCCGGACTGGAGCCCTGTGACAAAGGCTATCTGCGTGTGGGTGAGATGCAGTGGCAGGATGGCGCATCTTTTGTGCCTCCACACAAACGCCCGCTGGGCTACGTTTTCCAGGAGGCAAGCCTGTTTGCGCATCTCAACGTACGCCGTAATCTCGAATATGGCATCAAGCGGGTGCCGGCTTCACAGCGCAGGGTCTCTCTGAACAAGGCGATTGAATTGTTGGGTATCGGGCCTCTGCTCGAACACACAGCCGGGCAACTCTCCGGTGGTGAGCGCCAACGGGTGGCAATCGCACGGGCGCTGGCGGTCAGCCCCGGGATCCTGCTGATGGATGAACCCCTGGCGGCGCTGGATCAGGCGCGCAAGCAGGAGATCCTCCCCTATCTTGAATCACTGCATGATGAGCTCGATATTCCCCTGATCTATGTCAGCCATTCGCAGGATGAGGTAGCACGCCTGGCGGATCACCTGGTATTGCTTGAAGCAGGCCAGGTAAGAGCCACCGGCCCGATAGGAGAGATGTTGACCCGGCTCGATCTCCCCCTGGCTTATGGCAATGACGCAGAAGCGCTTATTGAAGCCGTGGTCGCAGGGCACGATGATGAATATGACCTGACCCTGCTGGATTTTTCAGGGGGACAGTTTACCGTCTCGCGCCATGACCTGCCGGTTGGACACCCCGTCAGAGTGCGGGTCATTGCCCGCGATGTCAGCCTGACCCTGGAACAGCAGTCCGGCACCAGCATCCTGAATATATTCCCCGCGACTATCGAGGAGATCACGCCCGCAGGGAACGCACAGGTGATGGTCAAACTGATGAGTGGTGATGTCACACTACTTGCCCGGGTGACACGCAAGTCTGCCTCTATACTGGACTTGAAACCCGGCAAGCTGGTCTACGCGCAAGCCAAAAGCGTCGCCCTGCTCTCATAGATACGCCATCGACCTCAGCCGGCATGCCCCCTTTGGGAGAGGAGTCTATTATCAGCAATTTTAATGTATAAGGATATTCACCACGAAGAACACGAAGACATTCTTGTATCCATTTAATCTTCGGCAGCCTTCATGACCAGTTTACAGTTTGTCATCTCGACGAAGGCCGTTCCTGTGCATCCTGCCCTCACGGCATTTGTACATCCATGTACGGCAGAGAGATCTTTATGCTCTGTGCGGCAAGATCCCTCGTCGTTCGCCTACGCCATACATGGATGTATTAGTGTCGCCAGAGGCAGGACGCCGGAAGCGACCACGGACGTAGGTGAGGGGCGTGAGCAGGACGCGGAAGCTTCGTCCCTCACTTCCCTCGGGATGACAAGAAAAAATGTAAACTACTTTCAAGGCATAATGAAGGATGCCTAGTACAGTAGTGCATAAATATCTATCATCAGAAATGCTCGAAAAACCACGTCATTCCGGCAGTCTTTTAGCCGGACTAAAGCGCTTGCGCTTTGAACGCCAACAGGGCGGCCCGAAGGGTGAGCGAAGCGAATAACTCCATGTGTATCGAGTAACTTCTCAATAACTCCGTGCAGGAAAAACCTGTAGGCCGGATGAGCGGAAGCGAAATCCGGCAACCCAAAGCCGG
>JAYELV010000025.1:0-5961 GCA_034717755.1 Pseudomonadota bacterium
CGTATCTATCTGTGTGCATCCGTGTTCATCTGTGGTTAAAAACAGACAATGTCATGGTGGATGCGCTTCGTTTATACCACTCTACGTTGCTGTGACCATGCCACTTTTTTGACATTGCGGACAGAGATAACAGGGTTGCCCGCCGCTGTTTTGGCGCATGATCGTGGCTCCACATCGATAGCAGGCCTTGCCTTCGCGGCGGAAGAGCCAGAACCTCGCATCTTCCAGCACGACTCCATGCTGCATCATCTTTTTCGCCGTGGCAAGATCGTGCGTGATGCCTCCGCTTGCATAGGATTGACGCGGCACATCGAGCAGGGATTGCGCCAGCAGCGCCAGTTGCTGCTGTGACAGCTGTATGGGTTTCACGCTGGGGTGCAGCCGGCATATAAAAAGTATTTCGCAGCGCAGATAATTCCCGATCCCGGCGATGAAGGATTGATCGGTCAGCAGCGTCGCTAATTGTCTTCTTCTGAATCTCTCATCCATGAGCCGCTGCAGCAGAATCTCGATTGTTGTCTGCGCCGAGAGCACGTCAGGTCCCAGCCTGGAGAGAAAAGGGTGGGTTTCAACTTCACTCTCTGTCAGCACGGCAATTTCTGATGCGCTGTAGAGCAGGGCGGATTGATCATGGGTATGAATGGCCACTCTGAGCTGACGCCTGGTGTCTGGCATTCTGCTTGCAGCAACACAATACCAGCGGCCATAGAGCTGATTGTGTGTATAGAGATTGAGACCATTGGAGAAGCGGGTGAGCATTGCCTTGCCACGGGTTTCTACCGCAATGACTCTGCTGCCGGTGAGTGGCTGTTGCCACTGCTTGAGATGTGGATGGGTGAATACGACGCCTGTGATCTCTTTTCCGCGGATAGCTGCTTCAATAGAGTCTGCTGCCCTGCGAATTTCCGGACCTTCCGGCATAAGATTGAGACGTTTTCTGATGGGATAAAAAAAACAGGCGGGTTAAAAAACCCGCCTTAACACTACTTACGTAGAGGGGAAACACAGAATTAATCTGCACTGTCATTTAAGCAGAGTTCGAAGCTGGTAGTATTGACCTCGATCAAATAAACTGGAAAAGAGAGTTTGCAGTCCGTAGGCCGGATGAGCGAAAGCGAAATCCGGCAATATAAAGCCGGATACGGCGCTGGTAGATTTTGCAATGAATTTAAGATTTACGGAGTTCTTGAGAAATCAGCATGATACTCACACAAATTAACATCTATCCGGTCAAATCGCTGGCAGGCATCGCCTTGCAGTCATCATCGCTCGATGCCATGGGACTACGTTACGACCGCCGTTGGATGCTGGTAACGCCTGCGGGTAAATTCATCACCCAGCGCACCCATCCGCAGATGGTTCTGATTCAGCCGCAACTGAGCAACGGTGTATTGACGCTGACAAGGCAGGGTATGCAGGACCATCATGTTGCGGCTGCCTCAACTGACAATGCTTCCATGCAGGTGGAGATCTGGAATGACAGGGTGAATGCACTGCACATCAGCGCAGAGACAGACGCCTGGCTAACGCAGGCGATCGATGCACCCTGCCGGCTGGTCTACATCGCAGACGACGAGATTCGTCAGTGCGACCTGCTGTACGCCGATGCGGGTGATCGCACCGGTTTTGCGGACGGTTTCCCGCTGCTGCTGATCTCGCAGGCTTCACTCGATGATCTCAACGGACGATTGCAGCAGGCATTGCCGATGAAGCGTTTCCGCCCCAACCTGGTTGTTTCCGGATGTGATTCCTATGCCGAGGATGAATGGCAGCGGATACAGATTGGTGATGTCACACTGCGCGTGGTCAAGCCCTGTTCACGTTGCGTGATTACCACGGTCGACCCTGAAACGGGCATCAAGGGGCCGGGCGAACCGTTGCGAACCCTGGCCAGCTACCGCATGCGCGACAAGCAGGTCTATTTTGGCCAGAACCTGATCCATCTACAGCCGGGTGTATTGTCAGTGAATCAGGAGGTCGTCGCGCAGTAACATTTTTTGTAGGGTGTCAACAAGCGGAGCGCATTGCACCGGAAAATGGCGGGATGCGCTCCGCTTATGCCGTCCTGCGACTGACGGCTTGTTTATGGAATCTTCAGCGTCTGCCCCATTTTCAGGCTGGTCGAATTGCCCATGCCATTTTTCTTTTGAATGGCGTTGACGCTGGTATTGTATTTCAGTGAGATCCCATAGAGTGATTCACCTGGTTTGACCTTGTGGCTGCGTACTTTTTTAGATGACTTTTTAGAAGCTTTTGCGGAACTGCTTTTTTTACTCGTGCTTTTTGCACCGCTGATCTTCAACTTCTGACCAATACGTACACTGCTGCTTTTGAGATTGTTGTCCTTTTTGATTTGAGCGCTGCTGGTCCCGAATTTGCTCGCAATACCGGAAAGCGTATCACCACTCTTCACCGTATAAGAGGTTGTGCGTTTTTTGGAGCCAGACCTTTTCTTAGAGGATGAGGATTTCTTCGATGATTTGATCTTGAGTTTCTGACCAATACGCACGGTATTGCTCTTGAGCTTGTTATCCCTTTTGATCGAAGAGCTGGAAACACCATACTTGCGTGCAATCCCGGAAAGAGTCTCACCTTTTTTCACACGGTGCGTCACCGTTCTGCCGGTTGATTTCTTATGTATGACCTTACGTTCTACGGCCCTGATATCTTTTCTCAGGTTCTTGAAAAAGCTGTCTGTATTGACGGTCCTTGCAGACAATAGCGCCATCCTCACTTGTTTGCGTTTATTGATTGGCAGGATGATTTGGTTGATCCGGTTTGGCAGCGTGACCTGTCTGGTATAGCGTGCATTCAAATGGCTGAACTGGGTTGGATCGAGGCGGGCTGCGCGGGCGACTTCCCGCAAGTTGACTGATCTGCCGACGGTCGTTGTCGCAAGCACCTTGACTGCGGGAATCGGCTGCAGTTTGAGATGATATTTTTTGGGTTTTTTAATCATCCTGGCAAGCGCCAGCAGACGTGGAACATAGTGGGTTGTTTCTTTGCGTACGCTCAGTGACCAGAAGTCCGTCGGCAGCCCTTTGCGCCGGTTTGCTTTTCTGGCGCGCATCATGGTTCCCTGGCCGCCATTATAGGAGGCGATTGCCAGTTCCCAGTCTCCTTTGAAGAGCCTGCCCAGATAGGCAAGGTAATCGAGACCCGCATCGGTAGCAAGCAACGGATCACGCCGCTTGTCCTCGAGGTGGCTGCGGGTTAGTCCATATTCTCTGCCGGTGCTCTTGATAAATTGCCATAAACCGGAGGCGCCGGTCGGGGAGGTGGCCTGGTTGCGGTATGTGCTCTCGATAGCTGGAATCAGAGCCAGTTCCAGTGGCATGCCGCGTTGCTTCAGCTTGCTCATGATCATATAGAGATAGGGGCGGGCATTGCGCTGCATTTTTGTGAGATAGCCCGGGTATCTTCTAAAGTGCGCCAACTGCTTCTGCACATGGTACTCTCCATTGCGCGGAACCTTCATCTTCATGCCCTTGCCAAGCGTTACCCACAGGTCTCCACGACCCTTGATGTCATCAAACATCCCTCCCATACGATTTTGCTGGCTACAGGCATTTAGCAGCAACAGGGTGATGAGTGCGATGGGAACAATGAGGCGCAGTTTTAACACAGTTATGGATGTCCGTAATGAGCAGGGATGGCGATGGCAGCCGGGCTGATGTTGGTCTCTCTTGGTGTTGCGGAGATTTATTTGTGATTGCCAGCGGAATGGCGGAAACTATACGCGAAAATCATCCGACCATCCAGCAATCTGACAATGATCTTTTTATGAATCGCAAAGCTGTAAAAAAAGTGGCAGGTGATGCCTGGTTTGAGACGCTTTACGGTGACTATATCGTCAATGCTGAAGCCGAAATGCTGAAGCAGTGGTTGAAGCAACTGTTTGGTTACCGTATGGTGCTGCTGGGTGCGCGCCTGCCGGCATGGGATGAGTGCACCCGGGAGGGCCATATTCGCCAGCGCATCTGGATCAACCATACTCATGCGCAGGAGCAGATACGCTGCGATATTCTCAGCAGCATGTCGGCGCTGCCGGTGCACAGCGATTGTGTCGACCTGGTGGTGCTGTTTCACGCCCTGGACAGCGCTGATGATCCGCGCAGACTGATTCGCGAAGTCGAACGTATATTGATTCCCGAAGGGCGGGTCATCATTTTTGGTTTCAATCCCTACAGTTTTTTTGGTGTATGGCGCCTGTTGGGGCGGCGTAGCTCTCGCAAAGAGATGAGTGGCCATCTCAAAGTTGGTCGTTACCAACTCAAGGGGTGGTTATCACTGCTGGGGATGGAGATTGAGAAGAAAAGCTATTTTGCCTTCAGACCACCGCTGCAAAAACAGTCGGCGCTTGATAAGGTGAATTTCCTTGAAGCTGCGGGTCAAAAATTGTGGCCCGCGTCGGGTGGAGTCTATGCCATACAGGCAGTCAAAAAGGTTGCAACCCTGACTCCGTTCAAGCCATCCTTTCAGTGGTACAGAAAGGTTTCATCAGACGGAGTTGCTGCTCCAACGACACGCGGAATGCATGATGACAGTTGAAATATTTACAGACGGCGCCTGCCGGGGCAATCCCGGTCCAGGTGGTTGGGGGGCCATTCTGCGTTATGGCGACCATGAAAAAGAGCTCTTTGGCGGGGAACAAGAGACAACCAACAACCGCATGGAGATGACCGCAGTGATCAGGGCACTGGAAAATTTAAAGCGCGAGTGTAAAGTGACAGTGACGACTGACTCCATGTATGTCAAACAGGGAATAACCCTGTGGATCGACAACTGGAAACGCAGAGGCTGGAAAAAAGCCGATAAGTCACCTGTAAAAAATGTTGACCTGTGGAAACAGCTTGACCAGGTGGTGAGCGAGCATCAGGTTGAATGGAAATGGGTCAAAGGACACTCCGGACATGCTGAGAATGAACGCGCCGATGAGTTGGCGAACAAAGGGATTGATGAATTATAAATATCCTGGAGACTGCAATTCAAAATGTAGAGAGATATTCACCACGAAGCACACGAAGAGCACGAAGGCGCTTTGTATCGGGTTGATTCTTCGTGGTCTTCGTGTGCTTCGTGGTAAAAGTCGCTTAAATGTTGACACTCTATCGGTGTATTAAAAATGACTAAATTGATACTCAGTCCTCTCCCGAAGGGGTGGGAGTAACTACAGGAGATGAATGAAATATGCGTCAAATAATCCTTGATACGGAAACCACCGGTTTGGAGACCCAACAGGATCACCGTATTATCGAGATCGGCTGTGTCGAGATGATTGATCGCAGTCTTACGGGAAACAATTTCCACCAGTATCTGCAGCCGGATCGACAAATCGATGCCGGCGCGATCTCCGTGCATGGCATCACCAATGAATTTCTGCAGGATAAACCGCGTTTTGCAGACATCGTCGATGATCTCATCAGCTATCTGCGTGGCGCCGAGCTGGTTATTCACAACGCCCCCTTTGACGTGGGTTTTTTGAATCATGAACTGAAGCGCCTGCAGCAGCAAAAACCACTCATCGATGAGATCTCCAGCATCGTCGATACCCTGGTGATGGCAAGGAAAAAACATCCGGGCAAGCGCAACAGCCTCGATGCTTTATGTGATCGCTACGCAATTGACAACAGCCGCCGCGACAAACACGGCGCACTGCTGGATGCAGAGATCCTTTCGGAAGTTTACCTGGTCATGACCGGTGGCCAGGAGAGTCTGTTGCTTGACGGAGAAGATTCTGATGCAACTGACAGCAATCACAGCAGGAGAGTCAACCTGGAGGGTGAACTTGTGCTGATGCGGGTCGATGAGGATGACCTGCAGGCGCATGAGGCCTACCTGCAGCGCCTGCAGCAGCAGACAGACGGCCATTGTATGTGGTTGAAGAGTTGATAGGTTTTAGGTTTTAGGTTTTAGGTTTTAGGATCGTAGGGTGCCAATAAGTGGAACGCATTGCACCAT
>JAYELV010000026.1:0-1307 GCA_034717755.1 Pseudomonadota bacterium
TGAAGAGAGTAAATATCGGTCTGCTTGGACTGGGAACGGTTGGTGGCGGAACCCTGAATGTGCTGGTGCGCAATGCAGAGGAGATCAGCAGACGCACTGGCAGCGAGCTGCGAGTCACCTGTGCTGCAGCGAAAAGCTATGATCCGCAACAGCTGGATGGCATCACAGATGTCAGTGTCTATGATGATGCACAACAGGTCGTCTCTGATCCTGATGTCGATATCGTGGTGGAACTGATTGGCGGTTACTCTCCGGCGCGAGAGTTCGTCCTCGAGGCGATTCGTCATGGCAAACATGTTGTGACGGCCAACAAGGCGCTGATTGCCACGCATGGTGAAGAGATCTTTGCTGCTGCACGTGACAAAGGAGTCACGGTCGCCTTCGAGGCGGCGGTTGCCGGCGGCATTCCGATTATCAAGGCGCTGCGTGAGGGACTGGCGGCTAACCGCATCGAGTGGATTGCCGGCATCATCAACGGCACCGGAAATTTTATCCTTTCCGAGATGCGCGACAAGGGACGTGATTTTTCTGATGTACTGCAAGAGGCGCAGCAGCTTGGTTATGCCGAGGTCGATCCGACCTTCGACGTAGAGGGGATCGACGCGGCCCACAAGCTGGCAATCATGGCGTCTCTGGCTTTCGGCATGCCGCTCAAATTTGATGAAACCTTTACCGAGGGTATCACCAAAATCGAACCTCGCGACGTCAACTATGCCGGTGAACTTGGCTATCGTATCAAGCATCTTGGCATCACCAAACGCACCACAGCCGGTGTCGAATTGCGTGTGCATCCTACCCTGATTCCCGAGGGACGGCTGCTGGCAAATGTCGATGGCGTCATGAATGCTGTGCTGGTGAAGAGCGATATGGTCGGCCCGACTCTCTATTATGGCGCCGGTGCAGGCTCTTTGCCGACAGCATCCGCTGTGGTTGCAGACATCATCGATGTTGCACGCACCATGGACTGCCCCGAGAGTCGCGTACCCTGTCAGGGGTTTCAGGACGGGGCCATAGAGGCTATCCCGGTAGTTCCCATGGATGAGATTGAAACATCTTATTACCTGCGGCTCAGTGTCAGGGATGTTCCGGGGGTGATGGCCGAGATCTCCACGCTGCTGGCGAATGCCGGTATCAGTATAGAGGCGATGCACCAGTATGAATCTCACAGCGAAAATGGCCGTGTACCGCTGGTGATGCTGACCCACCACATGCGTGAAAAAGTCATGAATGCAACCATCAGGCAGCTGGAGTTACTGGATGTCGTAGAAGGTGAGGTGGTGCGCATCCGTATGGAACATTTGCGTTAA
>JAYELV010000027.1:0-5895 GCA_034717755.1 Pseudomonadota bacterium
GCAATGTCATGGATCAAAGAGGGGAAGCGCTTGTCTGCAACAGCGGCGCCGCTCAAAGCCACGACAAAGGTTTTCCCCCGATGTGCGTGGATATAGGGCGAGGCGTTGCGAAACCAGTCGATAAAATTATCAGCCATGTCGGTCTATTCTATTCATGAGTCGTGCCATTGGAACGGAAATAGCAGTAAGGTGCAAGCGCACCATTAAAACTACAGGCAAAAACGTTTGATCAGCTGCTTCAGCAGATCGATAGCAGGCTGGATGCGATCGATCTCCAGGTATTCATTCGGCTGGTGCGCCTGGGCGATATCACCCGGGCCGAGAATGATGGTCTCCATGCCCATGGCGTTGAAGTAGGGGCCCTCGGTGCCAAAGGCGACTGTTTCAGACTGGTAGCCGGTGAGTGTCTCGGTCGCCTGAACGATGGCGGCAGTGTCGGTGGTCTCCATCGCCGGGATGCCCTCGAACAGCGGCTCCAGGGTGAACTCGAGGCCACTGCGGTTGAACAGCTGCTCAAGTCGCTGTTGCAGTTCCGCATGCAGATCCGGCAGCGACATGCCGGGAAGAGGGCGCAGATCGAAATGCAGTTCACAGGCCGCACAGATGCGGTTTGGATTGTCGCCGCCGTGAATATGACCGAGATTGAGAGTTGGCACATCCACCGCAAACAGCGGGTTCCGGTAGCGTTGCTGCAACTCGCTGCGCCATTTGAGAATCTCCCCCATGGCGCGATGCATTCCCTCCAGGGCGCTGTTTCCCAGTGCAGGGTCGCTGGAGTGGCCGGAGTGTCCAATAACACGCAGAGATTTGGTCGCCATGCCTTTGTGCATGCGCACCGGCTTGAGACTGGTTGGTTCGCCAATCACCACGTGACGGCCAAGGTGCTGGCTCAATCCTTGTAATGCCTTGGCGCCGCACATGCTGGTCTCTTCATCCGCCGTGGCGATGATCGTCAGCGGCTGTTTCAACTTTGCCAGATCCAGGCCATCGATTGCAGCCAGGATCAGCGCAAAAAAACTCTTCATGTCACATACGCCGAGACCGTAATAACGCCCGTCTGATTCTGTCAGTTTGAAGGGGTCCTGATTCCAGCCGTCCTCGTCATAAGGAACCGTGTCGGTATGACCGGCGAGGATCAATCCTTCAGGACCGCTGCCGGCACTGGCAATGAGATTGTATTTATCATCGCAACCTGGAATCGGCTGAATGGTGGTGGTGAACCCGGCGGCCGTGAACCATTGATCCAGCAACTCGATGAGCGTTTCATTGCTCTGGTCCCATGCCGCATTGTCGCTGCTGATGGAGGGTGTCGCGATAAGTGCTTCGAAAAGATGCCGGATAGTCATGTGCGGATCACGTTGTTGTGTCGGTATCAGCATCATAACCAACAAATAAAGCATCATGCAAAATTCAGACTCTTTTTTGTGGTAACTTGTGAGACTGAAAGTCGATAAGGCATTAAGAGAGCATGCAGCAGAGTCTGGCGGAACAATATGCACACCGGGTGATTCGATGGCGCTGGTTGATCGTCATCGGTGCGATTGCAGTAGTGCTGCTGATGGCCAGCGGCGGCCGTTTTTTGCATTTTGACAATGACTACCGGATCTTTTTTGGCGAGGAGAATCCGCAGCTGCTGGCGTTTGAGAACCTTCAGGATACTTATACCAAGAACGACAACGTGCTGCTGGTGCTGGCGCCAAAAGATGGCCATGTATTTACACCGCAGATCCTCGCGGCTGTGCAGGATATTACCGATCGCGCCTGGCAGACACCCTATTCACTGCGCGTCGACTCCATCACCAATTTTCAACACACCAGCGCAGTCGGGGATGATCTGACGGTGGCTGACCTGGTCGAAGAACCGCTGCAACTGTCGGCAGCGGATCTTGAACGGATCCGGCAGATTGCATTGGCCGAGCCGATGCTGATTAACCGCCTGATCTCGCCACGCAGCCATGTGACTGCCCTGAATATCGTGGTGGAGCTGCCCGGCGAAGATATGACGCGTGAGGTCCCGGAGGTTGTCGCCTCGGTGCGTGATCTCAAATCCTATATCGCCACCACCTATCCGCACATCGATGTCTATCTGACCGGCCTGGTGATGATGAACAACGCCTTCCCTGAAGCGTCCCAGTGGGATATGCAGCACCTCATGCCGCTTGCCCTGCTGTTGATCATGGGTATGGTTTTTCTGCAATTGCGGGGTTTTGGCGGCACGCTCGGAACCCTGCTGGTGACGCTATTCGCTATTCTTGGCGCCATGGGGCTGGCAGGCTGGTCGGGGATCGCACTGAGTCCGCCGGTGATGTCGGCGCCGGTGATTATCCTCACGCTTGGCGTGGCCGATTGTGTGCATATACTCACCAACTGGATGCAGGGGGTGCGCCATGGCGTCAATAAACAGGATGCCATGGTCGAGAGTCTGCGCATCAACCTGATGCCGATATTCCTCACCTCCATTACTACGGCGGTCGGCTTTCTGACACTCAATTTCAGTGATGCGCCCCCTTTTCATGATCTGGGAAATATCTCCGTTTTCGGCGTGTTGCTTGCCTATGTACTTTCCGTGCTGTTCCTGCCTGCGCTGATGATGATTTTGCCACTGCGGGTTAAGCAGGGAACCAGAAGCGGCACACACCTGATGGAACGATTCTCCGAATGGGTCATCCGCCATCAGAAGAGATTGCTTCCCGGCATGGGGATTGCCATTCTCCTGCTGGTATTGCTGGCGCCATTTAATGTGGCAAATGATGTCTATGTGCACTATTTTGATGACAAGATCGAATTTCGCACTGATACTGATTTTGCCCTGCAGAATCTCACCGGCATGTACTACATGGATTTCTCTCTGGACTCCAAAGAGGAGAGTGGCATCTCCAGGCCGGAATTCATGCATCAGGTTGAACAATTTACCGACTGGCTGCGACAACAGCCCGAAGTGATTCATGTCAGCACCATCACGGATACCTTCAAACGCCTGAATAAGAACTTGCATGGCGATGACCCCGACTGGCAAAAACTCCCCCGACAGCGAGACCTGGCGGCGCAGTATCTGCTGCTCTATGAGATGTCGCTGCCCTACGGCCTCGATCTGAATAACCAGATCGATATCGAGAAGCGCGCAACCCGGGTATCCGTCACCATGAAAACCATCTCTTCGGTGGCGGTGCTGGATGTCGAACAGCGTGTTCATCAATGGTTGCAAACCAATACGCCGGAGATATTGACCTGGGGTTCCAGCCCCACGGTGATGTTTGCGCATATTGGCATGAACAATATCCGCAGTATGATGATCGGCACAATCGTCGCGCTGGTGGTGATCTCCCTGATTCTTATCATTGCTTTGCGTTCACTGCGTTACGGCCTGGTAAGCCTGATCCCGAATCTGGCTCCTGCCGGAATGGCCTTCGGCCTGTGGGCGCTCATCGATGGCGAAATCGGACTGTCGCTGTCGGTGGTAGCTGCAATGACGCTGGGTATCGTGGTCGATGACACGGTACACTTCCTGAGTAAATATTTACGCGCGCGGCGCGAACAGGGATTGAATGCGGAAGATGCGGTGCGTTACTCGTTCAAAACCGTGGGAGTGGCCTTGTGGATTACTTCGCTGGCGTTGATCGCAGGATTTCTGGTGCTATCAACATCGAGTTTTGAACTCAATGCCGGCATGGGGGTGATGACATCGATCATTATCGCCTTTGCACTGCTGGCGGATTTTCTATTGCTGCCGCCATTGTTGATAAGAGTGGATGGGTGGCTCAATCCAACTGACTAAATTATCCACAGATGCACACAGATAGACACAGATTTTTAGCATTATTCATTTTGTATGGGTTACCACGGAAGAGGGTGGGAACCAGGCCAAAACTGATAGCATTCGGTTTGCCTGCTTTCGTGACTTTCGTGGTAAAAACACATGCCTGCCGAAATAATGGTGCAATGCGCTGTCGCTTATTGCACCCTACGGTTTTTGTCATTTTCCCATAATCTGTGTTTATCTGTGTGCATCTGTGGATAAAAAATTTCAAATTATTTGGAGAAATACAATGAAACAACATGTGGCATTATTCCTCGTAGTTCTGCTGAGTACTGGCGCGGCGATTGCCGAGACTGCTCAGCAAAAGGGTCTGCGCATCGCCACTGCGGCGGATGTACGGGACTCCGGTTGGGGGGACACGACAGCCGACATGGTGATGACCCTGCGCAACAGAACGGGCAAGACCAGCAGTCGCACCATCCGCTCAAAAACGCTCGAAGGGCGTAGTGACGGCGACAAGGCGTTGTCGCTGTTCGATACGCCTGCAGATGTCAAAGGAACAGCCATGCTGACTTTCTCGCACGGCCTCAAACCGGACGACCAGTGGCTCTATCTGCCCGCACTGAAGCGAGTCAAGCGTATCTCCTCGAAGAACAAGTCGGGGCCATTCATGGGCAGTGAATTTGCCTTTGAGGATTTGGGCTCGCAGGAGATCGAAAAATACAGCTATAAATATCTTGGTGAAGAGCCCTGCGGAAAGGGCTGGAAGTGCCACAAAATCGAGCGTATTCCAGCCTATAAATATTCCGGATATACAAAACAAATTGCATGGATCGATACAAAAGAGATGCGACCGGTAAAAATCGATTTTTACGACCGCAAGAAACGCAAGTTGAAGACGCTGACGTGGAAAGGATACCGGGAGTATATCGGCCGCTATTGGCGCGCCAATGAGATGTTCATGCAAAACCATCAGACCGGCAAGTCCACGCGTCTGCAGTGGAAAAATTACAAGTTCAAGACCGGTCTCAGCAGCAGGGACTTCAACAAAAACAGCCTCGCGCGCCAGAGGTAGTGTTGAGATTGCCGCGCTGCGCTCGCAATGACGGGGTAGCAGTACAAGAATGCATAAATATCTATAAGCAGATGCAGTCGATAAACTCCGTCATTCCGGCGGTCTTTTAGCCGGAATCCATGTGAATCAACCTGTAAATAATTGATTCTATCGATCCAGCAATTCTAAATGTAGAGAGATATTCACCACGAAGGACACGAAGAGCACGAAGGAGTTTTTGTAACCAGTTGATTCTTCGTGGTCTTCGTGTGCTTCGTGGTAAAAGTCTTTTAAGATCTCAATATTTTATTGGTACATTGAGAATTGCTACTATCGATCCCGGCCTTCGCCGGGATGACGAGTTTTGGTATTGGGTCTACGTATGGGTTTTTATCAAACAGGGTCGAACCATGCCTAAAATATTTCCACCGATTATAGCCATTATTGTCGCTCTCATCATGTGGCTGTTGCAGCGTTATGTGCCGCTGATGGTGTTGATTCCGGTGGAGTGGAGAGGCGTTGCTCTGCTCTTTGTTGCGATAGCCCTGATTATCGATTTATGGTCGCTGTACCTTTTTTTTCGCGCCAAAACCACTTTTCATCCGCTAAAACTGGATAATACATCGGCACTGGTGACATCCGGCATGTACCGGTTCACGCGCAACCCGATGTATCTGGGGCTACTGCTGCTTCTCACCGGCATGGCGATCTGGCTCGGCGGGCTGACTCCCTTTCTGATGCTGCCGTTGTTTGTGTGGATCCTTAACAACCGGCAGATCATTCACGAAGAGCGCATCCTAGAAGAGAAATTTGAGCAGCACTACCTCGAGTACAAGCAGAAGGTCAGGCGCTGGCTGTAATTTTTTAACCACGGAACAGACTGAATGCACGCAAAAAGAGAGCATAAAATAATTCTGTGTTGTCAGCACTGTAGGGCGACAATAAGAGGAACGCATTGCGCCGCATGTTTTTTCCACAGATGAACACAGATACACACAGATGCAGCAATTCTAAATGTAGAGAGATACTCACCACGAAGCACACGAAGGCATTGTAAATTCTCAATCACCCCGTGGGAATGCCG
>JAYELV010000028.1:0-1280 GCA_034717755.1 Pseudomonadota bacterium
GTGCTCAGCGTGCCATTCTCCATTTCCACCTTTGTCGCAGCCCGGTTACCATCGGCATCTCGTGCCCATGAGTCAGCATCGCCCAATTCCGCATCCACATGAGATTCTTGACCGGTCGTTGCACTGCCATCTGCTTCTGCTTCCTGCACCGTGCTCAGCTCGCCATTCTCCATGGACACGTTTGTCTCAGCCCGGTTACCATCGGCATCTACTGCCCTTGATCCTGCACCGCCCGAGTCCGCATCAACATCAGATCTTTGATCTGCAGTTGCAGAGCCATCAGCTTCCGCTTCCTGCTTCGTGCTCAGCGTGCCATTCTCCATTTCCACCCATGTCGAAGCCCAGTTACCATCGGCATCTTCTGCCCCGCATCCAGCACGGCCCCATTCCGCATCAACATGAGATTCTTGACCGGTCGTTGCAGAGCCATCTGCTTCTGCTCCCTGCTTCGTGCTCAGCTCGCCATTATCCATGAACACCAATGTGCCAGCCCGGTTACCATCGGCATCTTCTGCCTCTGATCTAGCAACGCCCAATTCCGCATCAACATGAGATAGTTGACCGGTCGTTGCACTGCCATCTGCTTCTGCTTCCTGCTTCGTGCTCAGCTTGCCATACGTCATGCTCACCGATGTGTCAGCCCAGTTACCATCGGCATCTACTGCCCATGAGAAAGCACGACCGAAATCCCCCCAAATGCTTGCAGCCAGCGAAGCGCGCACGCTATTTCCAATATCCAATGTTTGTTTCGAGTTCAGTCTTCCGTTTCCAACTACAGCAGATTGTCTTGCCAGATTACCACCTTCTTCACCTTCTAAACGCAGTTGCACATCACCGGTTGCAGATACCGTTTGAGCCACGCCAAGCGTATTACCCGTTGCGGAAGTATAAGTCTTCGCGTCAACCGTGCCATCGCTCTTTATATCGTTCTCAGCGGTGTATTGAGCGCCATCTGCCGTTTTACCGGTGATCGTCTGTTTCAGGTCCGCCTCGCCAGTCCCTTCCGCAGTCCGCTCCTGGTCTACCTGAAGGTTACCAAAGCTGATGTCCGTACTCTCTTTCACCGTTACGGAGTTATCAACGTCGTAGTTCTCACTTATGGATACGGACTCGCCGCCCGAATCCGCGGTATAGCCTATAGTTACTGCGCCTGCGAAAGGCGATAAAAAGCACAGTGCTAAGGCCGCTGTTGCCATTATAAGCGCTAATGATCTTTTATTCATGTTCATTCATCCATCCATCCCTTCACCTTCTAATTTCAGATAGGTTTTTTTAATATA
>JAYELV010000029.1:0-5820 GCA_034717755.1 Pseudomonadota bacterium
CGGATGACGGCGCTGGAAGATCCGTATTGAATCAAAGATCGGTGAAAGCGCCTTATCCGGCCTACGATACTGTTAAGTCATATTGTCATTGCGAGCGGAGCGCGGTAATCTCAAGCAGATTGCCGCGTCGCTTTCAGCTCCTCGCAATGACAAAAAAGCCCGCAGCTGCGGGCTTTTTCGCTTTGATGGGATCACAATTGATCAGATCAAATCTGTGATATTGGTCGCATGCAGTCCCTTGGGGCCATCAGAGAGGTCAAAGTTGATCTTCTGCCCCTCTCTGAGGGTTTTGAAGCCCTCCATCTCAATGGATGAATAGTGGATGAAGACATCCTCTTCGGCCTGCTCATCAGGAATGAGGAATCCGTATCCCTTTCTGTTGTTGAACCATTTGACTGTGCCTGTTGGCATAATTGTACTCCGCTGCTACTTATTAATTATGATTGTCATATGTGAGTGAGTTCATGTTCAGTCTCTTTTTCACACATAAAAAACATGGTGAAAAGAGAGCTTACTTCTTGAAAACTCTTTTATTATTAAGGGAGTATAACTTGATTTACGAAAAGGTCAATTTAGAAATGTTTTTTCTCGATCTGTGCAGCAAAATGCTAGCATAGTGGTGCAATATTTGATCAACACCTTGAAACTTTACTTAAAACCCACTATTTATTAAGTTATGCCGCAACAAGACCACTCAGATCATGGCCTCGCCACACTGGAGAAAAAGCCAAAGTTACACAAGCCGCCGATGTTCAAGGTGGTGCTGCTCAACGACGACTATACGCCGATGGGTTTTGTCATCGAGATACTGCAGCGTTTTTTCCGCCTTGACAGCGAGCGTGCAACCCAGATCATGATGCATGTTCATACCCGTGGAAAGGGAGTTTGCGGGGTGTTTACACGCGATATCGCCGAGACCAAGGTGATGCAGGTAAACAGTTATTCCAAGGAGAGCCAGCACCCGTTGATGTGTACCATGGAGGAGGCGTGACCGACTCCTGGATTTCACTGATGCACCATGAGCAAAATATGAGAATATCATGCTGAATACCGAGCTCGAAAATACTCTCAACCAGGCCTTTAGCTGGGCAAATGAGCAGCGCCATGAATTTATGACGGTGGAGCACTTGCTGCTGGCCTTGACTGATAATCCTTCTGCCGTTGAAGTACTGCTCTCCTGCGGTGCGCGTATCAATGAGCTGCGCTCGTCGATCGCGGACTTTCTCGGCGAAACGACACCCCTGGTTCCGGAAGAGGAAGAGCGGGATCCGCAGCCCACGCTGGGCTTTCAACGCGTACTGCAGCGTGCTGTCTACAGTGTGCAGTCGTCCGGAAAACGTGAGGTAAGCGGCACCAATGTGCTGGTTGCTATCTTTGGCGAGCACGAGTCGCAGGCGGTCTATCTGCTCGGTTTGCAGGAGATCACGCGCCTCGACGTGGTCAATTATATCTCGCATGGCATTCCCCGGCTGGTGGCGGATGATATCGAGCGTGAACTGCTTGAGGACATGCAGGATATCGAAGCAGATGAGGAGGCGCCGAGGAAATCCCCGCTGCAGCAGTTTGCCGTCAATCTCAATGAGGAGTCGGCACAGGGGCGTATCGATCCACTCATTGGCCGAGCACTCGAAACCGAGCGCGCGATACAGATTTTGTGCCGCCGCCGCAAGAACAATCCTTTGCTGGTGGGCGAGGCCGGTGTTGGTAAAACAGCGCTTGCAGAGGGGCTGGCAAAAAAGATTGTCGACGGGGAGGTTCCCGAAGTACTCGCGGATGCCGTGATCTATTCACTGGATCTTGGCTCGCTGGTGGCAGGCACAAAATACCGGGGTGATTTTGAAGAGCGTCTCAAGGCGGTGCTGGCTGATTTGAAGCAACAACCGAATACCATGCTTTTTATCGATGAGATTCACACCATCATCGGCGCCGGCTCTGCTTCCGGCGGAACCATGGATGCATCGAACCTGCTCAAGCCGGCGCTGGCTTCAGGTGAGTTGCGTTGTATCGGATCAACCACCTACACGGAATTTCGCAACATCTTCGAAAAGGATAGCGCGCTTGCGCGCCGCTTTCAGAAAATTGACATTAATGAGCCAAGCGTTGAGGAGACCATCGATATCCTGAAGGGGCTCAAGAGCCGTTTTGAAGAGCATCACGGCATCAAGTACAGCACTGACGCACTGGTCGCTGCTGCGGAACTCTCCGATAAGTATATCAATGAACGCCATCTGCCCGACAAGGCGATCGATGTCATCGATGAGTCCGGCGCCTATACACAACTGCAGAGTGATGAAGAGAGGCCGGAGATCATCGGCGTTTCGCAGGTCGAGGAGATCGTGGCAAAGATTGCACGCATTCCGTCGCGCAAAGTATCAGAGTCAGATTCTGACACCATGCGTCATCTGCAACGGGATCTGCAGGGGGTCATCTATGGTCAGGACGAGGCAATCGAAAAACTCTCCTCTTCCATCATCATGAATCGCTCGGGGTTGGGATCGCAGCAGAAACCGGTAGGCTCTTTTCTGTTTACCGGACCGACCGGTGTCGGCAAAACAGAAGTGACACGCCAGCTGGCGCGTATCATGGGTATGGAGATGGTGCGCTTTGATATGTCCGAGTATATGGAGCGCCACACGGTATCGCGTCTGATCGGCGCACCCCCGGGGTATGTCGGCTATGATCAGGGAGGTTTGCTGACCGAAGAGGTCAACAAGCATCCGCACGCTGTATTACTGCTCGATGAGATAGAGAAAGCGCATCCCGATGTCTTTAACCTGCTGTTGCAGATCATGGATCATGGAACCCTCACTGATAACAACGGCCGCAAGGCGGATTTCCGCAATGTGGTGCTGGTGATGACGTCCAATGCAGGCGCGCAGGAGATGAGCAGGGCATCGATCGGTTTTACAGTGCAGGATCACTCCAGTGACGGCATGGAGGCGCTGAAAAAATATTTCACGCCCGAGTTCCGCAACAGGCTCGATGCAGTGGTGCAGTTCGGCGCACTGGATGAAGCGTCTATCAGCAAAGTCGCTGACAAATTTCTGTTTGAAATGGAGCAGCAGCTTGCAGAGAAAGATGTCACTCTATCGATCAGTCAGGAGGTCAGGGAGTGGTTTGCCAAAGAGGGTTATGACCCGAAAATGGGCGCCCGCCCGATGGAACGGCTGATTCAGGAGAAAATCAGAAAGCCGCTGGCCGAAGAGCTGCTGTTTGGCAAGCTCTCTTCAGGAGGCAGCGTAAAAGTCAGCCGCCCGGCAGATGAGCTGGAATTTGAAATTATTGGCAAGCAGGAAGCTGACAAGCCGCTCAACGAGCCCGGTAAGTAATACGCCCCTTGCTGAGGTCGTAAGGCGTCAGCTGTACGGTCACCTTGTCTCCGGTAAGAATGCGGATGTAGTGCTTACGCATTTTTCCGGAGATATGTGCGGTGACGACGTGTCCGTTTTCAAGTTCAACCCGAAAAGTTGTGTTTGGAAGGGTGTCGGTGACGGTACCTTCCATTTCAATAAAGTCTTCTTTTGCCATCTAAATAGTTTGTTGAGTGCCAGAGAATCCGCCATGATATCACGGTATTGTCGATTTAGGCGTGATATGCGCAAAAAAACCAGCAATCCTCGATGCTCCAATCAGAGAGTCGACATTTAAAAGACTTTTCACTTGGAATTACCGCAAAAAACAGGGCCGGGCGCCGACGGTCTTGATCTCAGAGCGCAATAACCTACAGACAATACGCCGTATCTCATCTCTTTCGTAGTGAAAAGTCCAGTGTTTAGCAAAGTCTAATGGAAAACCCGTATTTTTCTAGTGAATATCGAGCAATATTCGTATATACTAATATGTTATTGCTGTGATAGAGAAATTATTCAGCTTTCCGGGACCCGGTCAGTGGTTATTTTCCTTAATTAAATTAAAAAGGTGCGCTTCGTGAAGTGGTTGATGGATTTATTGCTAAGTATTCCCGGACGCTTCGTTCCGTTCTTCTCCTGGCTGCCTAACCTGACAAACGTTACGACATTAAAGGCTGATGTGATAGCCGGTGCCACTGTGGCAATGGTGCTGGTCCCACAGTCGATGGCCTACGCATCGCTCGCCGGTCTTCCTGCCTATTACGGCCTTTATGCCTCTTTTCTCCCGCCGATGGTGGCGGCGTTGTTCGGCTCATCGAGGCAGCTTGCTACAGGGCCCGTGGCGATGGTGTCGTTGATGACGGCTACCGCACTGGAGCCGCTGGCAACTGCGAATCCCGATGGGTTTATTCTTTATGCTCTGACGCTGGCAGTGATGGTGGGGGTGATGCAACTCTCACTGGGGTTGCTCAAACTCGGGGTGCTGGTTGATCTGTTGTCACACCCCGTGGTTGTCGGATTCACCAATGCCGGCGCCATTATTATCGCCACCTCACAGCTCAACAAAATTTTCGGCGTCGGCAAGAGCAGTGTCGGAGCAGATGGTGAAGCGCTGCATCACTATGAAGTCGTCGGTAACATCGTTCAGACTGCGGTGGAAAGCATTCACTGGCCGACATTTTACATGGCTGTGATCGCCTTTGTGTTGCTGCTCGGTTTAAAAAAGTTTCTGCCCAGATTTCCCAATGTGCTGGTGGCGGTTGTCGTCACAACAATGCTAGCCGCGTTTACCAACTATTCAGGTATTGGCGGACAGGTTGTCGGATTTGTTCCCGAGGGTTTGCCGTCAGTGGTGGTGCCTGCTTTTGACAAAGAGATCATCTTGCAACTTGCGATGACAGCCCTGATTATTTCACTGGTTGGCTTTATGGAAGCGATAGCAGTTGCCAAGGCGATGGCGGCGCGCACCCGTCAACGGCTGGATGCCAATCAGGAGCTGGTTGGCCAGGGGTTGTCGAATATCGTCTCCGGGTTTACTTCAGGCTATCCGGTTTCCGGCTCATTCTCCCGTTCAGCGGTCAATATCGATGCCGGCGCCGTAACAGGATTCTCATCCATAGTGACAGGTCTTCTGGTTGGTGTGTCGCTGCTGTTCCTGACGCCGCTGCTATTCCATCTGCCGCAGGCGACACTGGCTGCAGTTATCATGCTGGCTGTGGCAGGTCTGATCAAGGTGCGTCCGATCATCGATGCCTGGCGGGCCGAGCCTCATGACGCAATCGTGGCTGTCGTCACTTTTGTCTTGACGCTCTACATCGCCCCACACATCGAGTATGGCATCATGGTTGGCGTGGTTCTTTCGCTGATTCTGTTCGTTTTCCGCACCATGCGTCCGCGCGTTGCAGAGGTCTCGCGTTTCAAGGATGGCACTATGCGGGATGTTATTGTGCATCCTGAGTTGCAATTGAGTGACAAGATCTCGATCATCCGTTTTGACAACTCGATCTATTTCGCAAACGCCAGTTATTTCGAGGACAAGGTGCTGGAGGTGATGGCCAGGTACCCGGATCTGAAATTTATTATTCTGGATGCGCAGGGAGTCAACATGATTGACTCGACCGGCGATGAAGTTTTGCATCATGTGACAGAGCGCCTGCGGGAGAATGGCATCGAGCTGCTGGTGGCGCACCCCAAGAAGCAGTTCATGGACAGTCTGCGCGGAACACGGGTGCTCGATTACCTGGGCGAGGAGCATGTCTTCGCCCGTATGCAACATGCGCTCGACTATGCCTGGGACAGTCTCGGTGATGAATATGATCGTAGCAACTGCCCGCTGAGAAGGCGCTAAGGAGTTGTCCATAAATAACTTACCGATATCGCGCAGTCATGTTGTTCGTCTTCAAGGCGCAGCAAGGGGCGCATAGCAGCGTTATGTAACTCTTGCTGGAACGCGGAAGAGGGACAACAGGGC